>JAOZMB010000152.1 GCA_029934515.1 Bacteroidales bacterium | reverse complement strand
GAATTACGAATTACGAATTACGAATTATGAATTATGAATTACGAATTATGAATTACGAATTATGAATTACGAATTACGAATTACGAATTACGAATTATGAATTATGAATTACGAATTACGAATTACGAATTTTTTTACACATAATAATAAGTATTTTACAAAAAAACAAATCAGAAAGTTATTTTTTAACGATTATTCAGATTATATTTATATACGACAAAGTTGGGAAGTAAATTACTGTCGGTGTAGCTTAAAGACACATCGACAGTTTATATACACACGAAGAATGTTTTAATTTATTCATTATCAATAAGTTTAACACTTATTTTATGATTTTTTTCTAATCTTTTAATTATTCTATTTACTTGGCTTTCTCGTATTTCAAGTTTTATTTCGCATGACATTTCAAATTTTCGATTTATTTTTTCTAATTTTTCTTCTTTTATGATTCTCATAACATAATTCATTTGTGGATATTCAAATCTAATAATAACTGTTTTATTTACAGTCTTTGTAATAATATCTGCATTCTTTATTGTATTCTCGGCAACCGTTTTGTAAGCATTTATCAGACCGGGAATTCCAAGTTTTGTTCCTCCGAAATATCTAATCACAACTATTAAAATATTACTAAGACCCTCAGAACGTATTACACCAAGTACTGGTGGTCCAGAAGAGTTTGATGGTTCGCCGTCATCGCTTGCTCTAAAAATTTTCATGTCTGCACCAAGTCGATATGCAAAAACATGATGGCGTGCATCGTGATATTTTTTTCGCAATATCTTACGTTTTTTATCAATTTGAATTTCGTCTGAAACAGGAAATGCGAAAGCATAAAATTTACTGTTTCTGTCCTTAAAAAAACCTTCAGCACTTGAACTTATTGTCTTATATTCATCTATTTTTATCATTTTAAAGCTGGTTTTTTCAATAAGTTTGTTTTTATATAAATTTATTAAATTGCAAAATTTGACATAAATTACTATCGGCGTGACTTGAAGCCACACCGACAGTATTTTTAATTGTGCTTATAACTGTTTTTATCATTTATTCGTCCCATGTTACTCTTTTAATTAGTCCGTAATTTCCTCCTTCTGCAGCTGTAACATTTTCTCCATTTCTTTGTTTTTCGCTCATAGGATATAGTACTCTACGAATAAATTCTCCGTTAAGCTCTGGATTTACATCAACGGGTAGTTCGAAATTTTTATAAGTTTCGTTTCCTACTCCGTAGTCGTATCTTCTAATATCGTTCCAAGCCTCATATTGCAAAAACATAGCAATATATTTTTCTTTCATTACATTTTCTATTGTAATATTTGCATCAGTAACTTCAGTATCAACAATATAAGCCTCAATATCTACATCGTCAACGCCAAGTTTTTGCATATTCGCTCTTAATGCTCTCTCGTAAGCCATAAAAGCATTTGTCTTATTTCCGTTGTTTATTTCTACTTCTGCCAAAATAAATTGCATTTCAGAATAAGTCATCATTTGGTTTGCTGCAAGTTGTCCAAAATGCCAACAGTTATCAGTAAAAAACAAATCAGTTTCTGGATTGCTATCACCCGAACCTGATTGATGACCTGTAAATACACCATTGTGTTCCAAGACTGTTGTATCTGCAATAATAGCAAGTCTTGGGTCTATTTCTTTATCGTATATATTGCCGTTAAGAATTTGTATAAAATAGTCAGCAAATGTAATACTTAAATTACCTGTATTGTTATCTAAAATAATACCGTAATAAGGACTTCTATCTACATCGTTGTAAAAAATATCAGCGTCTTCCGTATAAGAAGAGAACGAGTTTTCGATTGCTGTTTTTACTTCCTCAGCATCAAAAGACGATGTTTTACTCCAATGGTTTAGAAATCTAGCCTTAAAAGCATAAGCCATTTTTATCCAAGCCTCATTATTTGCTTGGTAAAGTATATCAAAACTACCATCAAAATTTTCTTCTATAAAGCTAAAATTAGTCTCCGTTTTTTTCAAATTTTCTATACCTGTTTCCAAGAGTCTGTAAACTTCTTCATAAATTTCAGTTTGCGTATCAAAGGCTGGCGTAAAATTTTCGTTCCCTTTGAATGATTCCGAGTATGGTATATCTCCCCAAAAATCAGATGCCGCTCCGAGATATGCCGCATTTAGAACCTGTGCCAGACCAAGAAAATGAGATGCTTTTTTTTCTGTTGCCAAAATTTTAAGCTCGTTCAAATCCGATAATAAACCTATGTATAAATTACTCCACGCCGTACTCATTCTGTTTTCATAGAACTGGTCTGTCGAACTTCCGCTTACCGATGATGTATGTTGTGTGTATCTGTTTGCGTAATATGTTAATAAATAGTTCATGTTTGTAGCTCTTTCTATACACGATGTTGTCAATGTTGTCAGTGATGGTATTGTTTGTTTGTTTGGGTGTTCGTTTACATCTAAAAAACTTTCACACGACGATAAAATTCCCAACAATATTAGCATTACTGCTATAGATTTATTTATTAATATTTTTTTCATTTTAATATTTTTTATTTTTTCTTAAAAAGTTAAATTAATTGAAAAACCAAGTCTTCTTGTATTCGGAGTGCTATATCCAGAGTAAGCCTGAGAATTACTTCCCGCTCCGTATTTACTTATTTCAGGGTCAAAACCTCTATATTCCGTACTCAACCAAAGATTATTTCCAACAAATGAAAAACTTGCCGCTGTAATCAATTTAGTCTTTGAAAGTATTTTTTGTGGAACACTATAAGTAAGACTTAATGTTCTTAACCTAATCCATGATGCCTCTTCTATCATTTCATCAGCATCCGATGTTACTCTGAACTTGTAATAATGACGGTATCTTTCAATCATATAAATATTAGGAACAGGATTTTCACCGTTCTCATCAAGATTAACACCTTCCAGAATAATTCCTCCCTCCGAAGCAGTAGGTCTATATTCTGTTGATATATGTTTTCCCTGTCTAATTAAATTCCTAACATGCTCATTTGACATCATTTGTCCCTGTTTTGTTTCAAATAAGAAAGATAAAGTAAAACCTTTATAAGAAATAGTATTTGTTATTCCGCATGTCCAGTCTGGATTTGAATTTCCATAATAAAGAGCTGTATCGCCGTCAATAGTTGGTCTTCCGTCTTCATTTATTATTACACTTTCGCTTCCGTCTTCGTTGAGATATTTTTTATATGTATAACCGTACATATCACCGTAATATCCACCGACAACAAGTTTTTGATGTACTCCTCCAAGTCCGTTTGAGAGTTCTATTTCCTCTAATTCGTCATTTAATTCAATAACCTTTGTTTTGTTCTCAGAATAATTTACAGATATTTCCCAATTAAAATTTTGTTTTCTAATTATTTTTCCTGTTATTAGTAACTCTATACCTTTATTTTCAAGTTCTCCGATATTTTCAAGTATTGTGCTGTATCCGGTTGTATTTGCAACAGGAATAGGAAATAACATATCAACAGTATTTGCTTTGTACCAGCTAAAATCAATACCTAGTTTGTTTGCAAAAAATCTTAAATCAATTCCTGTTTCTATTGAGGTTGTTTGTTCTGGTTTCAGGTTTGAATTTCCAAGAGAATTATCCAAAGTTAAATTAGCTGTATTTAGAAACGTACCCGCCGAATAAAGTTTTTCCAAACGATGTGCAGGAGCGTCTTTTGCAACATTTGCCCATGAGCCTCGTATTTTTCCATAAGATAATATATTTGATTTCAAATCAAAAGCCTCTGTAAAAATAAAACCTAAATTAGCCGCAGGATAGAAATAAGAATTATTTTCTGTTGGTAGTGTTGACGAGAAGTCATTTCTTCCAGTTATTCCGATGAACAAATAATTTTTAAATTCAAATCTAAAATTTCCATACAAACCGACCATTCTTTTTCGGATATCAGAATTAGAGCTGTATTTATTTGTTGTATTGCTAATATCATAAAAATTCGGTGAAGCCCAGTTTTCGCCTCTTGTGTTTAATCTGTCATACCTTGAGTCTAAAACATTATTACCAAGAACAGCCGAGAACTTAAAATCATCAGTAATATCAACATTGTACACCAACATTAAATCAGAGTTTGTTTCCATGAAATTTATTCTTTCTTCGACTATATATCCTCCGTTTTGGCTTGCAAGGTCAAGTGGTTGTTCTCCGGGAACTTCTGCTCCGGGAACTATATAAGTTCTTGCGTCTGAGTAATAATCAGTTCCTAATCGATATGACAATACTAAGTTTTCTAATATATTACAAGATACATTTACATAACCCAAGACTCTGTTTACATCATCTTCCAATGAAGTTTTATTAACCAGATAGTAAGGATTATCAATATATGGGTGAGTTACATGTGCACCGTTTTCGTCTTCGTAATCACTCATATCAACACTTCCAGACCAGTATAACATAGACGACATGTAGCTTTTATCTCCATGGTTTCCTCTTATTCCACCTGAGTTTGTATAAGTTACCGATGCCGATGTTTTTAATTTATCATTAACATTTCTGCTTCCCGATAGTTTTACTGTTTTACGTCCCCAAGTTGTATTTGGGACTATTCCTTCCTGTGATAGCGAAGATGCAGAAAGATAATAATTACCTTTTTCTCCTCCTCCCGATACAGAGACAGAGTTATTGTAAGATATACCCTGTTTGAAAAAATCTTCCATGTTATTATAAAATTTTGCGCCTACATCAGCTCTTCTATATCCAAATTCTTCGAAATATAAATATGGAGGTAATTCGGTTTCATTAATAGCTACGGGCGGACTATCCAAATCAGTTGTAGATAATCTTCCTCTTTCCCATGTTTTTTGCATTTCAGGAAAATGAACGACCTCATCAATAGTTATTTTAGAGTTATAATTAATAACCGTTTTCCCGTTCTTACCAGATTTTGTAGTTATAATTACAGCTCCGTTTGCAGCTCTTGCTCCGTAAAGCGCCGTTGCCGCAGCACCTTTTAATATAGACATACTTTCAATATCATTAGGATTTATATCCATCGCTCTATTGCTGAACCCAAATTGTTCTGAGGTGCTTGTTGCGTTACTACCTGCACTTGGACTTAAATCTCCAGAAATAGTAGAATTACTAATAGGTATTCCGTCTACCACAAAAAGCGGTTGGTTCTCAGCACCAGGGTCAAGTGAGTTAGCCCCTCTGATAACTATTCTCGTAGATGCGCCAGCTCCTCCTGCCTGTGTAATATTAACGCCAGATACTTTTCCCTGCATTGCACCGATAATGTCTGCTTGTCCACTGCTTGTTATATCTTCTCCGCTAATTTCCTGAACAGCATAACCAAGTGCCTTTTTTTCACGTTTAATACCAAGAGCCGTAATAACAACATCATCCAATAATATTGATTCAACAACAAGAATAACATTAATTACTGTCTGCGTTCCAACCGTCTGCATTTGAGTTTGAAAACCAACATATTCAAAAACAAGTACATCACTTTCCGAATTTACCACTATTGAATAATTACCTTCATCATCAGTAACTACAGCTGTTGCTGTTTTTCCCTCAATACTTACCGTTATTCCGGGAAATGTATCGCCATCGTCTGTTGTTACTTTCCCATTAATTTCTATTTGTGCAAACATCTGCATACTAAAAATTAAAAGTGTAACAATTAATAAAAATTTTCTCATAAAATAATATTTAAAATGTTAATAAAAAAATTCAAACTTTGGCAAAATTAAATTAAAAAGTTAAATAAATCTAAATAAAGTTAAATTATTTTTATTTTATCTTTTGAAAGTTTATATTTTTTATCAATATTTTTATCAATTTTATTTAAAAACCTCTGTAATATCTATTTTTAGTTCTGGAAACATACTTGCTGATATTTTATCACCTTCGACATACATTCCAGATAGTTCATATTTGTTTTTATTGTTCAAAATAAAAACATTAATATTTTTTTTATGATACAAAGATAAGATTTTTTTTTTATATAATTCAATATTTTTTATAATTTTGAGAAATAATTTTTTAAATTAAATATAATCAAAACCTCATGGCATACAGTAGCTTTACAACACTTAGACAAATAAAAACAGAACTTGATATATCAAGTTCAACGAAAAAAATATTTAACAATATAAAATCTATTGAGCCAAGCAATTGGTTAAAAACTACATTAAGTTATGGTGAACTGATGGAATCAGAAAATGAAAAAACAAAATCCGAAGTAATAGTTTCACCGATATTAATGGAACTAATTATAAGAAATAAAGATTTTATTACTGTTTATTCTGGTAATAATTTGAATGTAGATTCCAGAAGAAACCTTAACGGTGAATGTGATTTCGTTATTACAAAAAAAAAAGATAGTAGCCTTTATATAAAAAATCCAATATTAAATATTGTGGAAGCAAAAGAACATAATATGAAATTAGGAATACCGCAATGTGCAGCGCAAATGCTTGGTGCACAAATTTATAATAAAAAAAATAATTCAGAAATTTCAATTATTTATGGTTGTGTTACAACTGGAGATAACTGGCGGTTCTTAAAACTTGTTGGGAAAGAACTTTTTATTGATAAAAGAAAATATTATTTAATAGAGATAGACAAAATACTTGGTATATTTCAAAATATTATTGACAAATATAACAAAGAAAAAAACTTATGAACACATTAACTTTAAAGAATATAAACTGTCGTTCTAGCTTTAAGCCATACCGACAGTAATTATTTATTTATGATTTTATTTAAAAATTTCTATCAATATCTTCGCCAAAATAACAAATAAATTTGTATACAAAAAAAGAAAGGTT
>JAOZMB010000151.1 GCA_029934515.1 Bacteroidales bacterium | reverse complement strand
TAAAGAAATAATGAAAAACGGAGGTTTTGATGTAGTAATTGGAAACCCGCCGTATGTAGGACAAAAAGGAAATAAAGAATTATTTGTAAATTTTAAATCAAAACAATGGAACGAATTTTATCAACGCAAACAAGATTTATATTACTATTTTTATAAAATAAGTATAGATTTGTTGAAAAAAAACGGATATTTAGGATATATAACTCCTCAATCGTGGCTTACTGCTTATGCAGCAAGTAATTTGAGAAAATATATGTCAAATAATTCTTCTTTAATAAAAATATGGGACACTTCTGAAATAAAAATTTTTATTGATGCAAACATAAACAGTATGAGCTTTATTTTTCAAAAAAATAAAAAAAATAAAAAAATTTATATTGAATCTGGACTGAAAAATACAACTAATTATAAAGTATACATAAGTAAAATAGAAAATAACAAATTAAATCAGCAAAACTGGAACATTTTTAAAATGCCATCTTATGTTGATATAACAAAAAATGTAGATTTTATCAAGCTGTCTGAAATTGCAACTATTTCACCTGGTATACAAACAGGTTGTGATAAAGTAACAAAGAAACATCTTAATAAATATAATATTGAAAACTCTTTATTACATTCTGGCATATTTATTATTGATGAAACTGATATTGATTTTAATAAAATTACAGAATTTGAAAAATCCTTCTTGAAACCGTTATATAAGAATTCAGATATAAATAGATATTATTGTAATACTAAAAATAAATTTTGGTTGTTAAATACAAATTTAATAGATGATATTAATACTGTCCCAATAATAAAAAAACATCTTAAAAAATATAAAAACATAATTTTAAATAGATATGAAAATTTTGCTTTAAAACGAGCGTATAAAGCTAATAAATGGTGGTTTTTATACGGTTATCGTCCTAATACTAATTTTGATTCTGAAAAAATTATTTTTCCATATCGTAGCCTATTACCTAAATTTACAGTTATCAAAAAGGCATATTATGGTTCTATAGATATTTTTTATTTAACAAGTTTAAACAGAAAATTTGACTATAATTTTATATTAGCAATTTTAAATTCAAATTTGATTAGTTATTTCATATCAAAGAATTTCAAAAAAAAAGGAAAAATTATTGAATTTTATAAGCAACCAATGTCTGAATTGCCTATTCCATTAATTGAATTGAAAAATCAACAACCATTTATAGAAAAAGCAGATAAAATGCTTTCATTAAACAAAGTTTTTCAAACAGATAAAGATAATTTTTTACAGACTTTACGGGAGGAAAAAAGCCTTTTAAAATTAAGTCGTAAACTGCAAAACTTTCACAATCTGGAATACGATGAGTTTAAAAAAGAACTTCGCAAGAAGAAAGTAAAATTTTCACTTGGCACAGAAAACAACGAATGGCGAGAATATTTTAATACGTCAAAAGAAAAAATCAACAAATTGCAAACTCAAATAAACCAAACAGATAAAGAAATTGATAAGATGGTTTATGAACTTTATAAACTAACAGACAAAGAAATTGAAATTGTAGAAAAATCTGTAAAATAATTATATATTTGCAAAAATTATAAAACTGCGTTTGTGCGTTGTTTTTCACTGTATTTATTTTTATTTATAATTAAAATAATTGAAAATGAGATTTAATTTAATTAAATATATAATAATTTATCAATAATTTAAAAACCATATTATGAGAGCTTACTTATTTTTATTACTAATTCCATTTTTTTTTGCATGTGGCGAGAGTAAACGAGAGAAAGAATTACAGCATTTGGTAGATAGTTTATCTAATATAAACGGAAGCAGTGGCGAGAAGATGTCTGAATATATCAGCTCTATCCAAGAAGTTCAGGATAATTTAGATGCTATCAAAGAGAGAGAGAGAATAATTACGACAAGGACGGGCGGCAATATTGAGCTTGATGAGACCGATGTTGAAGGTATTAACAATGATATAAATGCAATTCACAATCTTATTGTTGAAAATAAAAAGAAACTTGCTTACCTAAGAAAAAAAATGAAGAACTCAAATGAAAAAGTCAGCGACTTACAAAAAATGGTTGATAGATATATTGTAGAAATGGACGAAAAAGATGCAATTGTTGCAGATTTAAGAACTCTTTTGGAACAAAAAGACATTGATATAAATAAACTTGACGAAAAAATTAAAGACCTCGCTTCAAATATCGAAGAACTGGAAACAGAGAGCAAAGAAAAAACCGAAATTATAGACAAACAAGATAAAAAAATAAATAAAGCTTATTATGTCATCGGTACAAAGAAATTTTTGAAGGCTAAAAAAATCGTAACTAAAAGAGGAAGTTTTGTTGGAATAGGAGGAATTACAAAAATCCATCAAACTTCTAATGAATTTACAGAAATTGATATAAGAACGATGACAGAGATTTCGTTAAACTCGTCAAAAAAAATAAAAATATACTCTAATCACCCAGATAATTCTTTCGATATTGAGAAAAATGACAAAGGTAAATACGAAAAATTTATTATTACAAATCCTGAAATGTTTTGGAAAATGTCAAAATATCTTGTTATTGAAATAAAATAATAAAACATTTCTGAACAAGAAAACTTATTTTTAAATGAAAGTAAAAAAAATTGGCAGAAGAAAACCAGACTGGCTGAAAATAAAACTACCACGAGAAAAAAAATATGTAAACGTGAATAGAATTATTAAACAGCATAAACTAAACACAATTTGCACAAGCGGACGCTGTCCAAACATGGGCGATTGCTGGGACAAAGGAACAGCAACATTAATGATACTTGGAGATATATGCACACGCGCGTGCAAATTTTGTGCTGTTAAAACAGGAAAACCTAATAAACCAGATAAAAAAGAAGCTATAAATATTGCAAAATCTGTTAATCTGTTAAAATTAAAACATTGTGTTTTGACATCAGTAGATAGAGATGATTTATTGGATAAAGGCTCTAAAATCTGGGCAGACACAATTATTGAAGTCAAAAAATTAAATCCAAAGACAACAATAGAAGCTCTTATTCCAGATTTTGATGCTGTTCCAGAGTTTATACAAAAAGTTATTGATGCAAAACCAGAAGTAATTTCTCATAACTTGGAAACAGTAAAACGTCTAACTCCAAAAATTCGGAGTCGTGCAAAATATAACAAAAGTATTAAAGTAATAAAATATTTATCTGATTCTGGAATAATTTCAAAATCCGGAATAATGGTTGGACTCGGAGAAACGTATAATGAAGTTATAGAAACAATGGACGATTTAATTTCTGTGGGTTGCAAAGTTATAACTATCGGACAATATTTACAGCCAACAACGAAACACTTAGAAGTTGTTGAATATATAAAACCAGAAGTTTTTGAAAAATGGAAAACAGTAGCTTACAAAAAAGGATTTATACATGTTGAAAGCGCGCCACTTGTGAGGTCGTCATACAATGCTTCGAATATTTTTTCGGCGTAAACAATAAATTACTGTCGATGTGGATTAAAACTATGCCGACAGTTTTTATATATTTATAAAAAAATGGTATTAAAAAAACAAAAAATAATATTTAAAGAACTTGGATTAATTGAATACAAAGAAGCTCTAAGATATCAGAAGTTGTTATTTGCCGAAAATATAAAAAAGAAAGTCAATAAACAAAAAACGAATAATTATTTTTTGTTTTGTGAACATCCTCATGTTTACACGCTTGGCAATAGCGGCAATGAAAATAATTTGCTTATTAACGAAGAAGTTCTAAAAAAAATTAACGCTTCATTATTTAAAACTAACAGAGGAGGAGATATAACTTATCACGGACCAGGTCAAATAATTGCTTATATCGTGCTTGACCTTGATAATTTTGGAATAGGAATAAAAAAATATATTTACAATATTGAAGAAGTAATAATTAATTTATTATCAAAATATAAAATAGAAGGACAAATTAGCATTGGAAATATTGGGGTTTGGCTTGATGTTGATAAAATGTATGAACGAAAAATTTGTTCTATCGGTGTAAATATCAGCAGAGGAATTACTATGCACGGGTTTGCCTTAAATGTAAATACAGATTTATCTTATTTCAAATATATAAACGCATGCGGATTTATAAACAAAGGAATTACTTCGATGAAAAAAGAATTAAATTCCAGACTTAATTTAGAAGATATAAAAGATTTAATTTCTTGTGAATTTAAAAAAATATTTAACTAAACTATTATTTTATTTATAATATAATTTTTGTTTTTATTATTATTAGTTTGTAATTTTGTAATATATTTTTACAAGAACAAATTTTTAATTAAAATAGATATGAAAAATAGATTATTGATTACAATGTTTATTACATTTTTTACGATTACTATTTATGCTCAAAAGGAAACAGTAATCGTTGGCGAAATGATTAATAACACAATTTATTCTGAGTTTTATTTCGAGGAGCTTTTAACGGGAACGATGGTGGATACAATTAAAATCGGAAGAAAAGGAAAATTTAAGATAGAAATAGAATTAGAAAAACAGGATTATTATAAGTTAAGGTTTGATGAAAATAATTACATTGTATATATTCCAGAACCAGGCGAAAATGCTGTTTTTAAAATTGATGTAAACGATTTTCGTAAACCAGTAATCGATGGTTCTAAACACACTGAATTAGTTTATTCAATTTTGAATGAAACAGATGAACTAGATAAAGAAATTATTGAATTTCAAGAAAAAATCAGAACAAGTAAGAAAAAAATTATACGTAATATGGTTACCAACAATGCTGGGTCGTTGTCGTGTTTATTTTTTATTGAAGAACTAAATATTAATGAAGACTTGGAAATTTATAAATTATTAAATGACGGTTTGAAAAAATATTCAGATAATAGTTTAGTTTTTGAGTTTAATCAGAAAGTAGAAGCCGCTTCTGTTTTGGCTATTGGCTCGGAGGCTCCTGAAATTGTAATTCCTGGTATTAATGGAGATGAAATTAAATTATCATCATTAAGAGGAAATTATGTTTTTATAGATTTTTGGGCTTCGTGGTGTGCGCCTTGTCGTTCCGAGAGTGCCAATTTGCTTAGAATTTATAATAAATACAATCCTCTTGGTTTTAATATTTTTAGTATTTCGCTTGATGAAACAGCTGACGTATGGATAGAAGCAGTGGAAAAAGACGGAATAGAGGCATGGTTCCACGGAATTGATAACAATGAAAACGAAAACAGTGCTTCGAGCAAATATAATGTAACTTCAATACCGTTTACTATTCTTATTGATAAGAGCGGTAAAATTATTGCAAAAAATATTAACAGCAACGAGCTGGAAGAAAAATTAAAAGATATTTACGGTAGATGACAGAATTAAAAGAAAATCCTACTTTAATAGATTTACAGAATTACATAAAAAAAATATGTAAAGAAAGAGCTTGGGATAAAAATAATTATCTTGAAATTTTTTTGTTATTTTCCGAAGAAATTGGTGAACTGGCAAAGGCGATGAGAAATAGAGAAAAATTATATACGGAAGAAGCAAAAAAATATAAAAAATATGAACTAGAAGAAGAATTTGCAGATGTGTTAAGTTATTTACTTGACTTGGCGAATTATTTTGAAATAGATTTAGAAAAAGCATTTAGAAAGAAAGATAAAATAAATTCTAAAAGAACATGGAAATAATTACGAATTACGAATTATGAATTACGAATTACGAATTGGTTTACACATAGTAATAAGTATTTTACAAAAAAACAAAAAAATGTTAGAAAAGGCAAAAAAATATATAAAAGAAATTGAAAATTTTATACCCAATAAAGCGGAAGAGGTTGAACAATTAAGAGTTAAATTTTTATCGACAAAAGGCGGTATTATAAAAAAATTATTTAGTGAATTTAGAAACGTACCGCACAAAGATAAAAGAGAATATGGTCTGGTTTTGAACAAACTTAAAAAAACAATCGCAAATAAAGTAAAAACTTTAAAATCTGAGTTAAAAAATAAAAATACTGAGGTAATAAATTTTGATTTAAGTTTGCCCGGAGAACTGGATAATGGTTCGAGACATCCTATTTCGATTGTTAAAAATGAAATTATTGAAATATTCAAAAGGCTTGGGTTTACTATTTCAAAAGGACCTGAAATAGAAGACGATTGGCATGTTTTTTCGGCATTAAATTTCCCGCCTGAGCATCCTGCGCGTGATATGCAAGATACTTTTTTTATAGAAAAAAATCCAGATATACTTCTCAGAACACATACGTCATCGGTTCAGGTGAGAGTAATGGACGGACAAGAACCGCCGATAAGAACTATTTCGCCAGGAAGAGTTTTCCGAAACGAAGCTATCTCGGCACGCGCGCATTGTATATTTCATCAAATCGAAGGACTTTATATAGACAAAAATGTTTCCTTTGCAGATATGAAACAAACATTGTTGTACTTCGCAAAAGAGATGTTTGGAAAAAATACAGAAATCAGACTTAGACCATCGTATTTTCCGTTTACAGAACCATCAGCGGAGTTGGATGTGTCATGTACGCTATGTAACGGCAAGGGTTGTAATGTATGCAAATATACTGGCTGGTTAGAAATTCTCGGTTGTGGAATGGTCGACCCTAATGTCCTAAAAAGCAATAACATAGATAATGTTAAATATACTGGATTTGCTTTTGGAATGGGAATAGAAAGAATTGCAATGTTGAAATATGATATTAATGATTTAAGAATGTTCTTCGAAAATGATTTAAGATTTTTAAAACAATTTTAAATTAAAATATAATTCATAATTCGTAATCCGTAATCCGTAATTCGTAATTCGTAATTCATAATTCGTAATTCGTAATTCGTAATTCATAATTC
>JAOZMB010000047.1 GCA_029934515.1 Bacteroidales bacterium | reverse complement strand
AATTACGAATTACGAATTACGAATTACGAATTACGAATTACGAATTATGAATTACATTTTGAATTTTAATTTATAGATTAAATGTTACAACAAAAAAAGTTTTCTGTATTAGGTCGTTCTGAAACGATTAAAGAAATGTCTTCAAAAGAATTTGATTTGCTTGTCATTGGAGGTGGAATTATAGGTTCTGGAATTTTACTTGATGCAGCATCACGAGGAATGAAAACAGCTCTTATTGAGATGCAAGATTTTGGAGAAAGTACAAGTTCGCGTTACACAAAATCTATTCACAACAGACTTAAATATTCTGAAATAGGATTTGTCAGAGAAGCAAGAAAGGAAAGAGAGATACTACATAAAAATGCTGCTCATATTACTGTTCCCGAAAAAATTATTCTACCAATCTCAAAGAACGGAAACATAAGCGAATTTAAAACATCAATGTCGCTTTATATACATGATTTACTCTCTGGTGTAAAAAGAGAAGAACAAAGAAAAATACTCTCTGGCGAAGAAACAAGAAAAAAAATTCCTTTGATAGATAACAAAACATTAAAATCTGGAATATTATATCACGAATACAAAACAGATAGCGCAAGATTGACAATAGAAACAATCAAAAAAGCATACGAATATGGTGCATCAATTACAAACTATGTAAAGGCAAGTTCTTTTGTTTATGAACAAGACGGAAGAATAAAAGGTGTTAATGTTACAAATATAAAAAATAATGAAAAGTTTACAATTTATGCAAAAAATATTGTAAACGCAACAGGTACATGGCTTGATAAATTAAGAGAAAAAGATAACTCTTTGGAAGGAAAAAAAATACATAAAACAAAAATTGTTAATATCGTTATAGAAAAAAATATCTTTCCACTTAATCATACAATATATTTTTATACAAATGATAAGAGAATAGTGTTTGCAATACAGCGTTACGATATTGTTTATATAGGAACAAATACTAATTCTAATTCTGACAGTGAGTTTGACAATATTCTAATTACAAAACAGGAAGTACAATATTTACTTGATGCTGTTAATACGATAACTAATGATTCTAATATAAAACTCGAACATGTAGTTTCTGCTTGGGTTGAGTTGCAACCTTTGGTCGTTCTGGAAAACGAAAATAAACCTTCTAAAATGTTTATAAAAGATGAAATTTTTTGTTCTAATTCGGGATTAATTTCCGTTGTCGGCGGGAAACTAACTGGACATAGAATTACTGCGAAAAATATAATAAAAATTATAGCCAAAAGGTTAAAAAAAACAGAAAATAAAGAATTTGAGAAATGCCAAACAAAAAATATAAGACTTTCAGGAGGAGAGTTTCCGTTCTATCCTGAGACATATAAAATGATTGAATATGCAGACAGAAAATACGATGAAGTAAAACAAACAAGGATATCAGTATTAAATTTCAAAAAACTATTTTATAGATATGGAATGAATATTGATTTTATTATTGACAAAGCATATCAATATTACAACGAAACCAAACAACCAGATTATGCTTGGTTAAAAGCAGAAGTTAGATATTCGATAGACCACGAATATACGAGTTCTATATCTGATTTTTTTATCAGAAGAACAGGAATGATATTTTTTTGTATTAAAGATATTTATAAAACTATTGATGTCGTTTGTAATATTATGAGTAAATTTCTTGATTGGTCTGAAACAGAAAAACAAAAAAATCTTAACGAAATTAATAAAAAACTTAAACAAGCGACCATTTTAAAATAAAGGACAAACGCATCAAAAACTTTGCGTCTGTCATGTGTTTTTCAACTGACAGTAAAAATAAATAAAATTATTCTATCTTTGCAAGTCTTAAATTTTTAATTAAGACAGTTTCTTAAATATGTAAAATAATGTTATTTAATTCTATAGAATTTGCTATATTCTTACCAATAATTTTTATTCTTTATTGGTTTGTAATTAGTAAAAATTTAAAATTCCAGAATGTATTACTACTTTTGGCAAGTTATTTATTTTATGGCTGGTGGAACTGGTGGTTTTTATTTTTGATAATTTTCAGTTCTTTTATTGATTACCTTGTAGGAATTGGATTATCAAAACAAAAAATACCAAAAAAAAGAAAATTTTTATTATTTATAAGCATTTTTATAAATATAGGATTTCTTGGAGTTTTTAAGTACTTCAATTTTTTTGCTGAAAGTTTTGCTGATGCTTTTACTTTATTTGGAAAATCAATTGAACCTTCACGCCTGAATATTATATTGCCAGTAGGAATAAGTTTTTATACTTTCCAGACTTTAAGTTATTCAATAGATGTTTATAGGAAGAAGCTTGAACCAACAAAAGATATTATTTCGTTTTTTGCTTTTGTAAGTTTTTTTCCACAGTTAGTAGCTGGACCAATCGAACGCGCTACAAATTTATTGCCTCAATTTTATAAAAAACGTAAATTTGACTATGAAAAAGCTACCGATGGTGTGAGACAAATTATTTGGGGTTTGTTTAAAAAAATGGTAATTGCTGATAATTGTGCTGTTTTTGCTAATGATATTTTCAATAATTATACAGATTATTCTGGCAGTACATTGATATTTGGTGCAATAGTTTTTGCTTTTCAAATATATGCAGACTTCTCTGGTTACTCTGATATAGCAATCGGAACTGCTCGTTTATTTGGTTTTAATTTAAAACAAAATTTTGCATTCCCATATTTTTCACGTGATGTTGCTGAGGCTTGGAGACGTTGGCATATTTCATTAGTAACGTGGTTTAGAGATTATGTTTATATTCCACTTGGAGGAAGTAGAGTTGGAATATGGAAAAAAATAAGAAATATTTTTATAATTTACATTGTCTGTGGTTTTTGGCATGGTGCAAACTGGACATTTATAGTTTGGGGTGCATTACATGCTTTATTCTTTTTGCCTTTAATATTGATTAAAAAGAACAGAATAAATACTAATATTGTAGCACAAGGAAAGTTAATACCAAATTTAAAAGAGATTTTGCAGATGGGACTAACTTTTTTTATTATAACAATAACTGTAATATTTTTTCGTGCCAACAATTTAACTCATGCTTTTGACTATTTGGCAAATATTTTTTCTGTGGATTTATTTTCTCTTCCTATTTTTCCAAAAAAAATATTTTTATTTATAACATTTCTACTTGTGATAGAATGGTTTAATAGAGATAAAAAACATGGTTTACAAATTAATAGTTGGCAAATTCATAGAATTGTAAAGTGGTGTTTATATTATTTTATAATATTTTTAATATTTTATTTTGGTGGTGAACAACAAGAATTTATTTATTTTCAATTTTAAAATTTTATGAAACGATTTATTGAAGTAGCTATTATATTTATAATAATTCCAGTCTTTTATCTTTTAATTAATTATTTTATTAATAGATATTTTATTAATTCTCATGTTATTGATGTACAAACAAATGTTTTAATTGTTGGTAATTCTCATAATCGGCGTTCTATAGACACTACATTTTTTAAGAACGCAAAAAATATTGCTCAGGGAGCAGAACCATATTTTGCAACATATTTAAAGTTAAAAAAATTATGTGTAAATAATAAAATAGACACATTAATACTTAACTTTTTTTATGGAGATATTTCGGCTGGTAACGACAAAAAATTTATTAATAAAAAATGGTCTGGAGAAATGTTTAAGAGGTTATATGCAATATCATCTTTAAGTGATTTTAATCAGTTTGAAATAAATTATCGTAATTATTTTTATGTCTATATTAAAAATTTATGTTTATATCCAAAAGTAAAACATGATAATTATATTGGTTCTTTTAATGGAAAAAAATCTAAAAAAATTCATAATGATAGTACTGAAGCTATAGAACGACATTATTTTTACGAAGATAAAAATGTCGGAATTTCGTATTTGTGTATTAATTATTTGGACTCCATTATTAATTTAGCAGATAAAAATAATATGAAATTAATTTTAGTAACGGCTCCGTTACATAGCTCGTATATCAATAATATACCAACTAATTTTCAAGATAGTTTTTTTGAACTCAAAGATAGTTTAATAAATGAAAAAATTATGGTATTAGACCTATCTGAGAGTATAATAGAAGATAAATATTTTTATAACTCAGACCATTTGAATAACAAAGGTGCAAAAAAATTTACAAAAATTTTAATTGATACATTAAATTGTAAATTATATTGAAGTGAAATAGGTCTTATGTGTTCCTATTACTCCAATAAATATTTGGGTATTCCTATTAATCCAATAAATAGGATATAAAAAATAACCTTTTTTGATTTGTTTTTTTGTAAAGTATTTATTACTATATGTAAACTAATTCGTAATTTTCATATTTGTAAAAAAACATCATACTTTGAGAATCACCATCTTAACTTTATAACAATGAAATTCTTAATTTTTATTGTAATATTTTTTCTTTTAAAATTAAATTTTTTTGGACAAAATACAATTTTGCCTATTCTAAAAGATGGAAAATGGGGCGCAATTGATATCGAGTTTAATACTATTCTTCCGATGATTTATAATTCTGTTATTATTAGCAAATCGGGAGCTGTTATTGTGAAAAAAGACAGCCTATACGGTTTATTGTCATCTGATGGGAAAAGAAAAATTACTGATATTTTATATTCTCGTATTAATGCTGACAATCAGTATTATTTTACGACAAAAAAAAATAATAAATTTATCTTGTTTAATTATTCTGGAAGTATGGTTTTGGATTCTCAATACTCTGAAATTGAAATAATAAACCAGAAATTGATTAAAATAAAAAAAAACGGATTATATACTTTGCTTGATATTGATTCAAAAAAAACAATAGGATATTATAATGAAATAATACCTGACGACTATAATTATTTTATTTTGAAAAAAAACAAACTTGAATGTTTGTATATTCCTGAAAAACAATATAAATCAGCATATTACAAAAATATCGAAATAAAAAGAAATAATCTTGTTTTTTTTTATGAAACATCAAAAACATGGATACTTGATATTGATAAAAATTTTGAAACGAACGAAGTCGAAAGACCGTATTATTTTGAAATGAACGAAAATTATTATTTGTACAGTATAGGTAAAACTAATATTGTTAAAAATACAATTACAAAAAAAACTGAAAATATTGAAATTGATAGTATTAAAATTATCAATATTAAAAAAAAACAAAAAAATACAATCAGCTCTTTTATAAGCAACAACGAAGAATTTTGGTATGTTTATAGAAATGGAAAAATAGGAATATTAAACTCAAAATGTGAAATAATTATACCAGCAATTTTTTCAAAAATAAGCTTTTCAAAAAATAAGTTTTATGTTGAAACAGAAAAATACAAAGGCTTATATTCTAAAACAGGAAAAATAATGGTGCCTCCGATATATTCACATTTTTATAGAGAAGTAAATTTATATATTGTAAAAAAAAATAAAAAATATGGAGTTATAAATAAAGGAATAGAAGTAATTCCAACGCATTACGACTTTATAAAATCAAGTCTTAATGATATGTTTTTGGTCAGGAATGCTGGCAAATACGGTGTGATTAATATGAACAATAAAAAAATTTTAAGTACAAAATATAATCATATAAAAATATTTGAAAAAAGTATATTGTTCGAAAAAGGCAATAACAATGGAATTGCAGGACTTGATGGTGAAATAAAAATAAATACTCCGAATTATAAATTTTATAAACTAAATGATAATTTTTTTAGATTATCAAAAAATAACAAATACGGAATAATAGATATAAACGGGAATGGAATATTCAAGCCAAAGTACAGATTTATTAAAAACTCTGGAAACAGTAATATATTTTATGTCAGTTCGTTTGAGTACAATGACTTGTCAAATAAATGGGGTTTGGTAAATTCACACGGAGAAATATTGCTCGATACTCTTTATTATATTCCGCAGATAGAAGAAGATTTTACTAATAATTATATTAAAGTTCCAGCTGACAATGGTGAAATGCTCGTGGTAACTTTCGAAGAAAATGGAAAAATAATTGATAAAATAAAATATAAAAATTATGTTGCTGCAAAGATAAGAAAACAGCAAAAAAATAAAAACTTCTGGCGAAGAGGAGGTAAATATAAACTATTAGGATTATTTTCTGCAAAATATCAAAAACTTATTGATTATGCTTACAGCTCTTATAATCAGAATTTTATGAACAATAAAGAGTTTGTTTTGACAATTATAAAAACGAGTAGCAAAAAAAATAAATTTCCAAACTACACTAATTTATATGGCATTGTTAATCAGACAAAAGGCTTGGTTCTTTTGCCAGCAAAATATCCAGTAATAAATATAGATGATTTTAAAAAAGCCAAAGTTGCGAGATGCTTCGACCAGTACGGAAAAGCAGTCTTGATAAATCAAAATTGTGAAATTGTTAAGAAAAATTTTGGTTTCGTAGATGACTTCTCTGAAAATTATACAAGGGCAAATAAAAAAGGAAAAATGATTGACGTCAAATCAAAAAATAATAAATATATATTACAGGTTCCTGGTTTTGATTATTCTGGACTTAAAAAATACTTCTCGGCTACAGCAATATGCAAAAATGGAAAATGGGGAATATTAGACAATACAGGAGATTTTATTGTCGGAGCAAAATATGAATTTCTGCAAAAATATTTTAGAAATGAATTTATTGCACAAAAAAATAAAAAATGGGGAGTTATTTCGCCAGAGGACTCTGTAAAAATAGATTTTATTTATGACGAAATAAGATATTTTTTTGATGACTCTTTAAAAAATAGATGGGCAAATATTCCTTATTATAAAGTGAAAATTAAAGGAAAATGGGGAGTTATTGATTCTATTGGAAATATTATTGTTGATACAAAATTTGATGAAATTGATTATATTTACAATGATGATATTTTTTTTATTACAAAAATTAATTTCAAAGAAAATATTTATGGCTATATTGATACAACTGGTTTTGTTAAAATCGAACATAATTTTTATGAAGCTGGGAAGTTCAAAAACGGATGGGCAAGTATCAAACTTGGAAAACATAAATATACTTTTATTAACAAATCTTGTAAAAAAATAGGTGAAATTATTTTTCAGGAGGTTTGCGATTTTAGAGAAAATGTAGCAGCTGTAAAAATAAATGGAAAATGGGGTTTTATAGATACAACTGGCGGTTTTATTGTAAAGCCAGAATTTCTAAAAATAGGAAATTTTGGTAATGGACTTGCACCTATTTTTTTGAGAAAAAAAAGCAGGTTTGGATTTTTTCGTTCGTATATTGTATGTGGGTTTATCAACAAAAAAGGCAAACAAGTTATAAAAGCAAAGTTCAAAAAATGTACAGATTTTAATAATGGTTTTTCAATAATCAAAAAAAAATACTACGGAATTATAGATATAAAAGGAAATTATCTCGTAAAACCTAAATTTAGGAAAATAATATACGACCGAGAAACCAAAAATTTTATTATTATTGATAAAAAAAGAAGGTATGCTTTGCTCAGTCCACAGGGAGATTTTATTGTACCTTTCGGAAAATATATTTATATAGGCAAGTTCTCTGATGGTCTTTGTATTGTGCGGAAGCGTTCTGGTGCTGGATATATTGATAAAAAAGGCAGAAAAAAAATCGAATGCAATTATATTGATGCAAAAAATTTTAGCGAAGGTCTGGCGGCAGTAAGAAACCACAGAGCGTGGGGATATATTGATACAAGTGCAAATGTAAAAATAAATTTTAATTTCTCGAAAGCTGGTAATTTTACGGCAGGGATAGCAACAGTTATGAAAAAATATAAATACGGCAAAATAAATATTAACAAAAAAGGTATAAAAGTAAGTTCTATTGCAAGTAAACGCATATATAAAGACGTGTTCCTCGTGAAAGCAAAAAATAAAAAATACGGACTTATCGACAAAAATAGAGACCCTTTGTTCGTCCCTTTTGCCGAAAAAATAAATAATTTTTCAGAAGGACTTGCCGCTTATGGAATAAAAAATTTATTCGGATTATACGATAAAAATGGTAACTGTATCGCAAAAACAAAAAGTTTACTAATAAATCCTATTGGCAACAAAATTTTTATGGTACAAAATATAAATGAAATAAGATATTGTAAGTGAGGAAAGAAAATGAGATAATTTTATTTTAACAGTAACTACTTATTGGCGTTTTCATACAGTCGCAAGAGATTCCTCAGCCCAAACCGACTCTTCAATTTGTTTAAATACTGGAAAAAAATCTTTTTTGTGAGTTTCTAAGAAATAAGCAATTTCAATTCCAACCAAATTATTATTTGTATCATAATCAAATACTTCATTTCTATTTTTCTCTTCGCTATCTATTACACGATTGTTTGTAAATCTAATGTAGAGAACATCGGCTTCTTTGTCATAAGTTATTTTCATTTGCTTTTATTTTTATGACTTTATTAGGGCTTTTTCTACATGTCTATTTTCTCGTTTTTGTTAAAATTTTAAATTTTGTAAAAAAAAATCTTTATCCGTTTTTGTTTGCCAAAATGGATAAAGATTTTTCATTGGTTGCCCTAACAATTATCTTATTTAAACGTGGTACCACCTGGAATTGAACCAGGGACACACGGATTTTCAGTCCGTTGCTCTACCAACTGAGCTATGGTACCTTTCTGTTTTTAACGATGCAAATGTAAATTCTTTTTTTTATTAAACAAAAAAAATATGAAAAAAATTCATCTTTTTTTTTTTATTAAATTTTAATATTTATTAAAGTCTTTAAAATCAAACTGTTATAATCCAAATAAAAATAAAAATATTTTTATTTAAAATTAGCATTGCTTCGATTATTGTACATTTTAAATTTAGTTTTTATTTTTGTAATAATATCATAATCATTTGCTCGTAGCAGAAATTTCCTGTCGAACTTACAAAAACGCATGAAATCTTTAATTTTGTCTTCTTCTAATCCTGTGATTATTTTAACAATTTCAGGATTAAATTTTAAATCTATAATTTTTTCTTCGGCATCAATAATTTTAAGTTCTTTTACTCTTTGCAATTGTTTTTCTCGCTTCGATTTATACGGAATAGGAATACCTACGGAAACAGCAGCAGTTATTAATGCAAGCTCTTCGATAGAAATTATTGAATGCATCCATTCTTCTATTCTTGTTCTTGTTTCGTCATTTTCAAGCTCAGTATGAGAAAATTCAAATTTAAAATCTTCCCAACGAGCTTCATATATATCAACCTCAGAAAGTGCATAAATTCTCTTATAAAGTTTTATTGTGCTTATAATAGAATCGTAAACTATTGAATCCTTGAAACATAAATATCTTGTTTCATAACCTATTGAAGAAATCCTCAATACGTCATTTTTAAGCAATGTGAAATGAAAAAAACCAAGTGAATCGCTTACTGTTATCCGACCATTTTTTGTATTGATTATATTTGCATACGGAACAGGTTTAAATTTGTGTGCGTTCACAAGTCGTCCAGTTATTTCAATAACTATATTATCGTTTTGTGCTTTGGAACTCGTAAAATAAGTAATAAAGAACAAAAATATTATAAATGTGTAATATCTCAATTTAAATATTGTTTTTATTAATTAAAAAATTTGATTTTGATTTTTAGTAAAATATATTTTTCTTTAAATTTAAGAAACAGCAGCAAGAACTATACTATTTAATTTTGTCTCTTCTGAATCAGAACGAGAAGTAAGAACTACTGGCGCTTTGGCACCAAGTATAACAGCGGCAATTTTAGCTCCTGTAAGAGCAAATGATTTATACAACATATTTCCAGCTTCGATATTTGGCATCAACAACATATCTGCATCACCAGCGACCTCAGAAATTATTCCTTTATATTTTGCACTTTCATGACTCAAAGCATTGTCAAAAGCAAGAGGCCCATCTATAATACAATTTCTAATCTGACCTCGCTGAGACATTTTTGATAATATTGCAGCATCAATTGTTGAAGGCATTTTTTCATTTACAAGCTCAACAGCACATGTTACAGCAATTTTTGGTTCTTTAATACCTATCCTATTCATAAAATCTGATGCATTATTTAATATACCTACTTTTGATTTCAAATCTGGTGAAATATTCATAGCAACATCAGAAACAGCTATCAATTTATGATATGATTCAATTTCAAATATTGCAAAATGTGATAATAAATTACCAGTTTTCAAACCCCAATTATCATTTAATATTCCCTTCAAAAGAATTGCTGTTCCAACATTGCCTTTCATCAAAATATCGGCTTTACCGTTACGTATCATATTTACGGCTATTTTTACAGCTTCTTTTTTATCTCTCTCATCAATAATTTCAAAGTCTTTCAAATCAAATTTATACTTGTTTGATAGTTTGTATATTTTGGAAGAATCACCAACAAGTATTGGAATAATTATTCCTTTTTTATATGCTTTATAAACAGCATCAAGAGAATGTAAATCGTGGGCAACAGCAAGAACAAGTTTTTTTTTATCTGCTCTTTGCACTGCTATTTTATGTAAATCTAATATTTTTTTTATCATTATTTTACAATTTTATAAAGTCAAAATCAACTTTATTAAAAAACAAAAATAAATATTTTTGTCAAAAAAACAAAATTTTTATTAAATTTGCAATTTTAAGCAAGATAATTATTTTTTTGACAAATATAAAATATAATAATTTAAATGGAAAAAGATTTTGAATCGGAATTTGTATTTATAAGTTCACGCAGTAGCGGAGCAGGAGGTCAACATGTAAATAAAGTAAATACAAAAATTGAACTGCGATTTAATATAAACAATTCAAATTTATTGAACACAGAAGAAAAGTTATTGATTTATAAAAAATTATCAAACAGAATATCAAAAGACGGTATTTTACAAATAATTTCACAAGAATCGCGAAGCCAAATAAGAAACAAAAAAAAATGTATTGATAAGTTTTACGAAATAATCGAACAAGCATTAATTATTCCAAAAAAAAGAAAAAAATTAAGACCCTCAAAAAAATGGCACAGGAAACGATTAAAAAATAAAATGTTTAACTCCGAAAAAAAAGAAAATAGAAAAAAATTAATTGATTATTAACATAAATAAATGAATATGAAAAATAGTTTTAAATTATTGATAATGTGCATAATACTACCTGTAATTATAAATGCACAAACATTTACCAACATTGATGCTGGATTAACTGGCTTACATTTCAGCGATATTGCTTGGGGAGATTACGATGGAGACGGTGATTTTGATGTAATAATTGCTGGTTCAGATAGTGATAATAATCCAGTAACTGAGTTGTATAAAAACGAGAGTAATAATATTTTTACTAAAATAAATAATTTTCCAATTCCTGGTACATATATTGGCGATATTGCTTGGGGCGATTATGACAACGATGGAGATTTAGATATTTTGATACAAGGTTATATTGGTGGAAACGGACAGATTACAAGTATATATGAAAATAAGGGAAGTGATGTTTTTGTTGATTCTGAGATAGATTTACCTGGACTTGCTGATGGTTCTGTTTCTTTTGTCGATTTCAATAATGACGGACTTACAGATTTACTTATCGATGGATATAACGGAGAAGGTACGGTTGTTTTTTTATACAAAAATACAGGCAATGGAAATTTTATACAAATAACACCTTCTTTTCCTGCAACCACTAAGGCATGTTACGAATGGGGTGATTATGATAATGACAACGATATGGATATTTTTATAACTGGACTTGACGGGAGTGGCAATTTAAACTCTAAACTTTACCAAAACAACGGCGATGAAACTTTTACGGAAGTAGCAACTAACACATTTATAAATATTTGGCTCGGCGATGCGGCTTGGGGCGATTATGATAATGACGGCGATTTGGATATTATTATTTCTGGATATACACAAGATATTCCATATCCAGATGACAGAGTTACTGAGATATATAAAAACAATGGAGATGGAAGTTTTACTGCACTTACAAATCACGGTTTAACAGGAGTTTCGCATTCTTCGTCTATTTGGGGCGATTATGATAACGATGGCGACTTAGATGTTTTTATATCTGGTACTTTTGAAAACAATGGTTGGACACGAATTACTGATATATTTGTAAATAATGGTGATGATACTTTTACTTCTGCTGGTTTGAGTTTTCCATTTGATTCTTACTGGGGCGAATCTGCTTGGGGCGACTATGATGCAGATGGCGATTTAGACATTATTTGTAGCGGATACGATGACGTTGGAGCTAGTAACACAATCATTTATCGTAACGATTCTGAAAACGCAAATACAATTCCAGAAGCTCCCGAAAATTTAAATTCAGATGTTAATCTGCAAAGTGTTGAGCTAAATTGGACGGATGCTTCGGATAACGAAACTCCTGCGGAAGGACTTCTATATAATGTATATATACGAAACGAAACAGATAAAATATATTGTAATTCTATGGCTGATATAAATACCGGAATGCGATTTGTTCCTGCGCTTGGCAATGCTGGACAAAATACAAATTTTAGTATTGACAACCTTCCAAACGGAAATTATTTTTGGAGTGTTCAGGCTATTGATAACAATTTTGCTGGTTCGCTCTTTGCTAGCGAAGGAACATTTGAAATAGAAATCGAACAAGCTTCAATAAGTGTCGAACCTGAGGTAATTAATTTTGGCGATGTAGAAATTGGAACTTATGAAATTAGTTCGTTTACAATAGAAAATACTGGAACTCTTGACTTGGATATTTCGCAAATAACAGCTACCGAAAATTTTATGTTGGCATATACACCAGACGGAACTTTCCAAATAACTCTTGACCAAACAACTCTTGCTCCCGAAGAAACAAAAACTATTTATGTGCAATTTTATTCTATTTATACGCAATATTACGACGAGCAAATTACAATATTTTCAAACGCATCGAACCAAAATGAAACACAAATATCTGCTTCTGCAAATTGTATATATATTGGTATGGAAACATTATCAAACAAAAATTCAAAGATATTTAATAGTCCGAATCCTGCCGAAGATATAACTACTTTTTATTTTAATTTTGAAACAAACAAAAAATCAGTTCTGAAAATTTATGATATAAATGGAAAATTATTAAAAATTTATGATATCACAAATAAAAAAGAACTAATTTTGAATGTAAATAAATTTAAAAAAGGAACTTATTTTTACAAAGCAGAAACAGAAAACAACAATTTTGTTGGCAAATTGTCAATAAAATAAAAAACTTTTTTGTGGATACAAAAATATATTATAATGCAAAATATGAAAGTTTTTATTTTATCATCAGGAGTAAACAAATTAAAGGTAATTAAATTAATTCGACATTATTCAGGTAAAAATTTAAAAGAAGCAAAATATATATACGACAATCAACCGATAGCATTTACATGCAAATATCCATACGAAAAAATGCACGAAATAATTAATGCTTTTGAAAATATTTCATGTAAAATAAAAATAGAAACAGAAGAAAGTAAATCGAAAGATAAGAAAAAAATCGACATAAAATCGAGATTATTGGAAGGTAAATTAGATTATAAAAAAAATACTGATTTACTGGAAGATTTACTTGTCGGCGAAGTTGATATAAAAACAGAAAAAACAGAATTAAATTCAATAGATGAAATAATTGTATTTCTGAAAAAAAGACAAAATTTTAGAAAAGCTGTATATTCTGGAATAATATCATCAATAATTTTATTGATGATATTATCTGTTTTTTTCTATGAATCGAATTTTTATTATAGTAGCATATCAATTTGGATAACAAATTTAATTATTGGTATGATAATATCTTTTTCAATAAGAAAAAAAGGAAACGGAATAGAAAATAAATTTGGTTACTTGGCTGCTGGACTGACGATTATTACATGTTTTGTATTATCTTATATAAATTATGCAACAAATATTATAGTTGAAAATCTCAATTATATTTTTTTGTTTAGGTTTAATATTCTTTCGCAAAACGATTTTCTTCTTTCTTTATCAACAGCAGCAACGGTTTCCTATATTTCAGCTTTTGAACAAATATCAAGAATTAAAAAGAAAAAATCTAAACTTGAAAAATTAAGAAAAAAATAATTTTAAAACTATGCAAACACTTTACAAACAAGCAGCCGATGCGATAGAACAAGCTGATGCACTTATAATTACAGCTGGAGCTGGTATTGGTGTTGATTCTGGATTGCCAGATTTTAGAGGCAACAAAGGTTTTTGGAAAGCATATCCTGTGATTGAGAAACTTAAAATACCGTTCAGCAAAATGGCAAATCCTTATTGGTTTGAAAGTAAGCCAAAACTTGCGTGGGCTTTTTATGGTCATAGACTTAATTTATACAGGTCGACTGTTCCACACGAGGGTTATAAAGATTTATTGTCTATAGGAAAAAGTAAACGTTTTGGATATTTTGTATTTACATCTAATGTTGATGGGCAATTTCAAAAAGCTGGGTTTGACAAAGAAAAGATTGAAGAAGTGCATGGTTCGATTCATAGTTTACAATGTATAGAACCTTGCAGTAAAGAAATTTGGAGTGCTGATAATATTGAAGTAAAAGTAGATAAAAAACTTTTTAAAGCAAGCGAACCACTTCCGAAATGTATAAATTGTGGTTCTATTGCACGTCCTAATATTTTAATGTTTGGCGATTGGTCTTGGCTAAATTCAAGAGCGCAAAATTCAAGATTTTATAATTGGATTAAGTTATTAAAATCTAAAAATGCAAAACCAGTAGTAATTGAAATAGGAGCAGGTAAAGCAGTCCCAACAGTCAGACGTAAGTCAAAAAAAATAGCCTCAGAATTTAATTGTAATTTAATAAGAATAAACCCACGTGATTTTGATATACGTTCACGATTGAACGGTATTTCAATTCCAACAGGTGCAAGAGAAGGTATAAAAGGAATAATTGATAATTTGTAATTTATTTCTATATCTTTGAAAAAAGAACTTTTAATTTTTGTAAAATCATCAACAAATGAAAAAAGAATCACAAAAAAAGAAAAAAGAAAATATTGAAGAGTCAATAGATATGGTTGAAATAACTGAAGAGTTGGCTGATAATCAGAGTATATACGATGAATATTTAGATGATGATTATACGCGCGGAATTATCGAGAAAGTAATAAATCCTATAAATAAGGTCTGGTTTAGGTCGGAGATGATTGGCTGGGAAGATACTCCAAAAAGGAATAATCCCAAACGTCCTATAATTTTTGCTACTAATCATTCTGGTATGGCTTTCCCTTGGGACGCAATGATTTTTGGGTATCGTCATACTGTAATGACAAATTATAGTCGAGATTCAATACGTGCAATAACAGCTCCTATGCTTTCTAAATCAGCTCTAATGAACCCGTTTACTATACCAAAATTATGGTGGCGAATAGGTGCTATTGATGCAACTTTTTTTAATTTTGAAACAATGATGTATTACAACAAAAAGAACGTTCTTGTATATCCTGAGGGCGTACCCGGAATAGGTAAAGGTTTTAATAAAAAATATCAACTACAAGAACTAAAAACATCTTTCCTGCGCATGAGCATAAAATATAAAACAGATATTATACCGTTCTTTTGTATTAACGGCGAATATATTAATCCATTTTCTTATAATTCAAAATTTATAACAAAGCTCGTTAATATTATTGGAATACCATTTTTGCCACTCGGCTTTATAACGCCATTTATACTTATACAGCCATGGATATTTTATTTTGCATTCCCCGCCAAACTGACATTTATTCTTGGAAAAAGAATCAGACCATTCGAGATGATTAAAAAACCTTATGACAAAATTACACAAGACGAATTTAAAAAACTATCCAGTAAAATAAGAATAAAATGGCAGAAACAATTAAGCGAAGGAGTTAAAAAATACGGAAAAAAGCCTTGGGATATAAAAAATTTATTTCGTACAATGATAAAAAATTTTAAACTGCTACCATACGCATTTCCAACAAGCTGGGTTATCCTGTTTCACGAATACGAAAGATTATACAAAAAACACGGAAACAGCAATTTTGATATAAAACTCGGTTTTCTTAGAAATTTTTTGATAATTATACGCATACCTTTTCTGATATTTTATTTTATTCCAATACTTGGATTAATACCAATTGCAATAAGAGGTTACAAAGGAAATTCAATTAAAAAGAAAAAAAATTAGTTAGTGGTTAGTTGTTAGTGGTTAGTGGTTAGTAGTCGCCTGTGCAGTGTTTTCAACGCACATATTTTATTCATTTACTTCAAAATATCAAATTTATTATGAAAAAATATTTTTCATATATTATTTTATTCTCGGTTGTTGTTCTAACAATAATTTCAGAATCATGTTTGAATGGTGGTGACGGTTTGTCAGATAAATTAACAATCAAAGATACTTCAATAATTTCAAAAATAGTTATTGAAAATAATCAAGATACAATCATACTTACAAATAAAAATAATAAATGGTTTATAAATAATAAATTTCCAGCCAAAGAACAAGCTTTAAATTTTTTACTATTAGTTTCAAATCAATTAAAAATTAAAAATCCAGTTATGAGAATTTATATGGATTCTATTAACAGCGAACTTGAACTTAATGGAAAAACAGTAAAGTTTTACAATAATGATAATGATATAATAAAGGAATGGAAAGTAGGCAATTTCGATAAAAAAATAGGAGCTACATGTATTAAACTTAAAAATACAGAAATGTCATTTTTTGCTTATCTTCCGGGTATCTTGCATGATATAAATAAAATCATAGAGAAAAAAAATTTCTACGAAACTACAATTTTTGATTATAAATATTATGAACTAAAAGAAATAAAAGTTAGCTATACTGATAGTTCTGAACTATCTTTTGGTCTTAAAATTAATAACAATAAAGCTGAGTTATATTCAATCAAAACAGGCGAGTTAATGACAAATATTGATTTAAAAGCAGTAGGAAGGTATTTAACATATTTCGAGGATATAAAATTTGAATCTATAATAGAAGGAATCACAAAAGCAGAGCGAGACTCTATTCTTATCGCTAAACCAAAACATAAAATAACGGTAACAGACAGAAACGGAATCACAAAATCATTGAATACTTATGAACGCTACAATAAGTATGGAAAGAAGGATATTCACAAGATAAATGCAATTTTTAATAAAAATGAAGAAATTATTGTTATTAAGTATTATAATATTGATTTGATTTTAAAAGAATTAGGTTTTTTTTTAATAAAAATATAAAAAAATATTATATATATATATATATATATTTTATATTTGCAAACTTTTAAATTATATAAAAATATAAACTATAATGAAATTTATTGTATCAAGTAAAGAGTTGCTTTCGCATTTACAAAGTGTTAGTAAAGCTATTAGTGGGCGAGCAATGTTACCTATTTTAGACCATTTTCTTTTTGAATTAAAGGATGATGAATTATCAATAACAGCATCAGACCTTGAGTCTACTTTGATAACAAAGATGACCCCTGAAAATATTGAAGGTGACGGAGGAATTGCATTGGAAGCAAAAAGACTGCTTGACATTCTTAGAGAATTCCCAGAACAACCATTAACATTTGAAATTGATTTAGAAACCCTCTCTACTGATATTTTATCTGAAAATGGAAAATTTAGTGTTGTTGGTGCTCCAGCCGATGAGTTCCCAAAAGTTATAGAATTAGATTCAGAGAATTTGACTTCTATTAAAATAGAAGCACATATTTTGGAAAGCGGAATTATCAAAACAGTTTTTGCAACTGCAAACGATGAGCTTAGACCTGTTATGAATGGTATTTTTATTGCCATAAACGAAGAGAACATGACATTTGTTGCTTCTGATTCTCATAAATTGGTTAAATACCAACGTTTAGATGCTAAATCTGATAAAGAATCTTCTTTTATTTTGCCAAAAAAACCAGCAACTTTATTAAAAAGTATATTGTCGCGCGAAGACGATGAAGTAAGTATTGAATTTGATGAAACAAATGCAGTATTTACAATGTCAGGTCATAAGTTAATTTGCCGTCTTACTGAAGGAAAATATCCTAACTACGAATCTGTTATTCCTATAGACAATCCAAACAAACTTGTAATGAACAGACGTGAGTTATACAATGCAATAAAAAGAGTTTCTGTATTCTCAAATCAGGCAAGTAACCTAATAAAACTTCATATTATTGGAGAACAAATCACTGTCTCTGCACAAGATATTGACTTCTCTATCTCTGCTTACGAACGTTTGTCTTGTCAATACGAGGGTGAAGAATTAGAAATAGGTTTCAAATCAGTATTTTTGAACGAAATATTCTCAAATATGAACTCAGAAGATATTATTTTTGAATTATCAGACCCAACAAAAGCGGCTATAATAATCCCGTTTGATAAAGATATTGATGATGAAGAAGAACTAATGTTAATTATGCCAATGACTCTTTAAATTAAAAATAAAAATAATTTGAAATTAAATAGGTAATTTACAAGTTAAATTACCTATTTTTTTTTTTAATAATAGGAAAAACGCATTTTTTACTCATTAAATAATTTTATCTATATTAATTATGAAATATTTATTATCAATATCTGTATTTTTTTTGACAATATCAGGTATATTTGCACAAACAGGATGTGTCTCTGGTGATTGCGATTCTGGTTATGGAACTTATGTTTTCAAAGACAATAAAACTTACAAAGGTAACTTCGAAGACGGAATGTTCAACGGGAAAGGAATTTTTACTTATTCTGATGGAAAAAAATATAACGGAGAATGGAAAGACGATTTGCGACACGGTGAAGGAAAGACAACTTATACGGATGGTACAAGATATTATGGAAATTACAAACATGGAAACAGGCACGGAAATGGAACTTTGATTTTAAAAAACAATGTAAAATACACTGGTGAATTTAAAGATGATAATTTTAATGGTAAAGGTATATTGCGTTCTTCAGATGGCAGTATTTATACAGGTATGTTCAAAGATGACCTGTTTCACGGAGAAGGTAAAATAAAATATAATGACGGCAGTTGGTACAAAGGCGACTGGTTCGAAGGTAGTAGAATCGGAAAAGGAACATATCATTACAAAAGCGGAAGTAAATACGAAGGCGAATTCCTTTACGGTCTAAAAAATGGAAAAGGTAAAGAAACGTACAAAAACGGTGGTTATTACAACGGAGAATGGAAAAACGGAAACAAAGAAGGCTCAGGAAAATATGTTATAGATAAAACTACTGTTTATAAAGGTGATTTTTTGAATAATTTTTTTCATGGAAATGGAATTTATAGCTCGGAAATAGGTAAATACGAAGGAACTTTTGAATTTGACAAAATAAGTGGACAAGGGAAATATATTTATTTGAGTGGCAATATATACGAAGGTGAATTTGATAATGATATTTACAACGGATATGGAAAAATGAAATACAAAGAAGGCTCAATATACGAAGGAAATTGGTTCAACGGGAAGAAACAGGGAAGTGGAAAATATAAAGATGCAGATGGAAATAAATTTACTGGTGAATACAAAAACGGAAAAAAAAACGGACAGGGTAAATTAATGTATGTAAACGGAGATATTTATGAAGGTAAGTTTCGTAATGGGATATTTTTTGGAAGTGGAAAAATTAAATTTTACAACGGCGACTCATATACAGGACAGTTTAAGAACGGACTATTTCACGGACAAGGAACATATACGTTCTCAACGGGTAGTTCATATACAGGAGAATGGTACAAAGGATATAAAAACGGATATGGGGTTTACACAACTTCGGAAGGACACGGATACGAAGGACAATGGAAAACAGGAAATAAACACGGAAGAGGTACATATTATTTCCCAGACGGCTCAAAAAAATCTGGTATATGGAAAGACGGTGAACTGAAAAAAGAAAAACAAATTTGATATTTTTGTAATTAAGTAAAAAGTTCGGTATAAAAAACCAAAAAAAATCAAGTTATTATCTGCAATTCTCATTTTATTATTAAATAAGTAATATTTTAGAAATATAATTTTCGCTCTGAAAATGTTACAAATTAAGCAAATATTTCTACTTATTTGTTTGTTTGTATAATTTTAGGCAAACATTAATTGCTCCAGTATATATTTCATTTGCTTGTTCGCCGAGTGCGAGTTTATCCGATTTTGTTGTTATTTCTTGGCGAACTTTTGTTATTAATGTATCACAGGCTTGATAATGTAGTAACGATAAATTGTAACTGTCAGACTCCGTTAAGGTATCTAACAGATGCAAACCATCTGCAAATATTTTTGCCTTGGTTTGTAGGGCATCTAATAAAACATCCCAATTCAAATAATTTTTTATTCTTGGAACAAAATAAATATTTGTTGTATCATTAAAACTACGTAAACTTTAAGCTATTGCTTTTTGATAGTATTGTAGAGATAGATTGTAGTTGTTCTTTTTATGGTGAACATCTCCAATATTACAATAATTAATTATTAATTCTATATGATTATTATTAAGTTTTTTTTCTCTTATTATTAATGCTTTAAAATTATACTCTAAAGCCAAATTATACTCTTTTTTATTAGAATAAAGATTTCCAATATTGTCATAAGTAATAGCAATATCTATATGTTCCTTGTCTAATAGTTCTTTTTTTAATTCCAAAGACATAAAATAATAGTCTAATGCTATATCATATTTTTTTTGTAATTTATAAACAGTTCCTATATTATTATAACTTTTTGCTACTTCTATATTTTTCAGACCAAGTAATTCTTTTTTTATTTCTAAAGATTTAAAATAATATTCCAAAGCTAAGTCAATTTTTATCTTACTTATATATGTATTACCAAGATTATTATAATTATCTGCTACTTTTAATTTATTATTATGAAGAAGATTTATCTGTAAAGATTTTAATTGATATTGTAGAGCTAATTCAGGTTCTTTTTTGTCAACATATACAAGTCCAATATTATTATATGTTTCAGCTATTTTTTGATGCTTGTTGCCAAGTATTTTTTGTCTCATTTTTAAAGATATATAAAAATAATTATATGCTTTATTGAGTAATATTGTTTTGCCAAAGTAGTATCAGCATTAATATTTTGTACAAAAATTTGTGTATAAAAGAATATTGAAATAATTGTAATTGTTTTCATTTTTTGATTTTTAGTTGGCTATATTATTAAGTTTTATAGAAATATTCTTTTTTCTATTTATAAACAAAATCGTATGATTTGTATTGTTACAAAAGTTTTTTCTAATATCATACAGTTACACCAATATAGCGCATTGTTGTAACTGTACATTTATTTTATCATTTTATTTCTGTTCTTTAATCCAGTTTACAAGTCCTTTTTTATTTAAAATTTGCATTAATTTTTCTGGTAATTTTGCGAACTTATATTCTTTTTCATTTATTTTTACCAATGAACTAAGTAGGTCAATATTTAATTTGTCGCCGTCTTTATAAGCATTCACTACATCAGGTAAAACAATAAGTAATAAACCCTGATTTACAGCAGAACGATAAAAAATTCTATTTACAGATTTCACAATCACAGCTCTTACTCCAGCATAAGCCAAACCAACAGATGGATGTTCGCGTGAACTGCCACAACCAAAATTATCTCCACCTATTATAATATCATTTTTTTTAAGTTTTTTTGTAAAATTTGGGTCAAAATCAATAAAAAGATGAGGCAAAATAGTTTCTGGTTCAGAACTTAATACTTTATATGTCAGCTTACCAGCAAACATCTGGTCTGTGTTTAGATTATCAGTATCCGAATAATTCCAAATTCCGTTTTTACTTCTTCTGTTATCATTTTCAGAAATTGTTAATGTTTTGCTTTGTTTTTTGGAATAAGGAAATTTGTCATCAAAAGTTTTGCATCGCGAATCAGAAATTTTGCCTTTTATTGCAGAATACGCAACATTTGCTGGTGATGCAAGATAAACATTTGATTTTTTATTTCCCATCCTGCCCAAAAAATTACGATTGGCAGTAGAAATAATATTAAAACCATCGGCAGGAATTCCTTGTCCCGTGCCAAGACAGGGTCCGCATGATGACGAAAGTATATTGGCTCCTGCTTCTATAAATATTTTAATCAAACCCTCTTCTATTGCCTGCAAATATATTCGCTGTGAAGCTGGAGTTACAAGTAATTGAAATCCATTAGCTATTTTTTTTCCTTTCAATATTTCGGCTGCTTCACGAAGGTCGTCTATTCTTCCGTTTGTGCAAGTTCCTATAAAACCCTGATGCACAGTTGTGCCAGCAAGTTCGGCAAGTGCCTTTACATTATCAACATGATGAGGTGCCGCTATTGTCGGAAATAATTTATCAAGGTTTATTTCAATTTCTTTATAATACTCAGCATCTTTGTCAGCCCAGATACCTTCTATATTTGTTTTTCCATAAAATTTTGCAAGTACCTCATCTGGCGGGAAGACAGCATTTTTAGCTCCCATTTCAGATGCGAGATTTGTCAAAGTCATTCGTTCTGAAATACTGAGTGTTTTAACTCCTTCGCCATGATATTCAATAGACATATAGTTTGCACCGTCAGAGCCTAACTTACCTATTATCCACAAGGATATATCTTTGGCATAAACACCTTTTGGCAATTTGCCGTTGAGTGTTATCTTTAAACTCTCTGGAACACGAAACCAAGTTTCTCCTCGTTTCCATAATCCAGCAGCTTCTGTTCTGTCAATTCCAGCCGCCATTGTATTGAATGCTCCAGCTGTGCATGTATGACTGTCACTACCAACAATAATCATTTTTGGCTTCGCATGATACGACATTATCTGATGACATATTCCTTTCCCCGCATCGTAAAATTTTTCTATTCCCTGTTCATTTACAATATTTCTTATTGTTTGGTATTGGGTAGCCAGTCCAGCTGTTGTGGGAGGAGCATTATGGTCTAATACTATAAGCAATTGATTGGGGTCATTTACTTTGCTTCCACCCATTTTCTCAAAAGTCATTTTTATACTTGCGGTATTGTCGTGTGTAAGAACAATATCTGGTTTTTTGAATACAATAGCCCCTGTTTTAGCTCCAAAGATTTTCTCTGCAAAAGTTCTTTTCATTTTATAATTTGTTAATTATGAGTAGAGTTGTTATTTAATAAAAATTGAGCATGGTATTTTGATAATATAAAAAAAACATACAACTGATTATATTTTTTGTCTATTTGTTCAAATAATTTGATTGTATCAAGACAATTTTCATTATGTATTTTATTTAATTCCATTTGTTAATTTTATGAAAATTTATTTAACATTTTCAATTTTCTCAACAGGTAACCAATCGTCCATACTACCATAATTTGACCTATCAATTTTAAATGGCTCTATTTCTTTAAAGTCCTTTATTGTGATAAGCACCAAGTATCTTTTTTCAAACCGTCATTTAAACGTAATTGATTTTGTCCTACAATTTCAATGGATTATTCTTTTGTTAATTTTTTTCCGAATTGAATACACTATCAACAACAGCTTTCCCTTTTATAAATCAATCTCCTTTATTTTCTATGAAATACAAAATGTCGAATTTATTCACTCTTCCATAAGGTAATTTTCGCCACATTGCACCACGAATAATCATTGTTTTATTTCCGCTTTTCTGATTTTTAAGTTCTTTTGCCTTTTAATCAAGATATACTACATTGTCCATATTTTTTAACTTTTTTTGAAATACTCATCATTCTATAAAACTCTTTCTATTTTGCTTTACTGTCAGTGAAAATTTTTTTTCTAAACACTAATGCTAATAATATTAGTATAATTCCAAAAATAAGTATCCTATATTCTTGTTCAGGTATATGAAGTTCGTTGTTGTCAAAAGAACGAAGAAAGAAATTTCCTGTTGCGTGAATTGCAGTAACAAAAAATATTGAATTTGTTAAATAATAAATTAATCCTACAAGTGTAAATAATATCGTTCCAAGCAATATTTCGATTAAATTAATATCTCTTGCCAGTCCGTGAATAATTGTAAACAAAAAAGCACAAATTAAAATTCCTGAAATTACTCCATAAGTGTCTATCATCCGTTTTTGAAAATAGCCACGAAAAATAAATTCTTGCCAAAAGGCATTTGCAAAAGCTATTAATATCAATAGAACAATGCTATTTTGAAAAAATGTAACGCTTATATTGTTTGAGATTAATTGACTTCCAGTATCAAGAAAAAGTGAGAATAAAAACATTGAACTCATAAGAACAATTCCTAATATAATATAAATAAGTTGCTTAAAATCAAAATGAAGTCCAAGCTCTTTTAATCCTATTTTTGATTTATTGAATATTCGATTGAGGAGTTTGATTAAGAATATTATCAATACGACACGTATTATTTCATTAATTAAATTCCAATAGTTTGACGTGTTTATTAAATTTATTGCTGTATCTTGCAAATTTTCTAAATCAGGATTTATGATAAAAAATCGCACAGTATTAAATATACCAATTGATATGCTACTCGTTAAGATAGAAACAAATGATATTAAAATAATCAAAATAAAAATTATCAAATTTTTTATGTGTTCGTTTTTAATTTTCCAAAAATTGAATGTTTTTTTCATTATTATTTAATTTCTTAATTTTTCGAGAGTTATTGTATTATATTTTACTTTTCAATAACTTCGCCAAAGTTACAAATAAATTTGTATAAAAAAAAAAGAAAAGTTATATATGTATTTCTCAGAGACATAAAATAACCTTTCAAAATGATAACCATAACAGAAATTTTAACAGTTCTATCCTTAGAATTATCGGGTACAAATTTACATATTTTAATTGAACTAAGCAAAGGAGTTTTTAGTGGTTAGTGGCTATTTGTCTATTTTTCAAAATAGTAATTCCTTGATTTTCAGCACTTAAATATTTTGATGCGTCTGCCCTAAAAATAAATAGCTTTTATATTTCATTTATTTATACCTTAGTACATGACAATTTTAGTTAAAAAAGTTTTTTTTTTGTAATATTACCAAAAAATTTCATTATTGTTTATT
>JAOZMB010000046.1 GCA_029934515.1 Bacteroidales bacterium | reverse complement strand
AATTAATTTTAACACAGACAGAAAAGAAATCGAAGACTGGAAATTAATTTTGAATACAAAATGAAATATTTCGGTTGGATAAATTCAATAAGTTGAAAACTGAATTAAAAAGAACGAAATTTTATATTATAAATAACAAATATGATAAAACTTCCAACAACAAAAGAAGACAAAGGATTGATAGCTAAAGATTTTAGAGTAATGGTTTTACCTGCTTATATTTTTGTTATTGTTTTATTTGTAGTGGTGGCTTATCTAATACTTCCATTTAATAGTTTTTTGAGACTACGGGAGGATTTGTAGGAGGATTGATTTTTATAATAATTACTTTTGGTATTTTAATATTTTTAAGTATATGGGTATTGAAAAGATATAAAGAAACAAATGCTGCATGGAAATATGAAATAAGTGGTGTAATTGAAGAACGTATAAAAAAAGAGGCAAAACATTAGCTGTTGGTGGCTCAGATAATAATACTACACATAAGTTTTCGCCTGATTTTTATTTTGTTGTCAATGGACATAAACTTAAAGTTAGTATTGAACAATTTGGCGAATTTAAAGAAGGTCAAAATGTTAAACTATATTTTACAACAAATACAAAGTTTGTTTTTAATATCAAATTGATTGAATAATTATGTGTAGTTAAAATTTAAGTTATAAATAAATTTTTAAAGAAAAATGAATACAAAACTAGGAAACTCAGAACTAATACTAAATGATGATGGAAGTATTTTTCATTTACATTTAAAGCCAGAGAATATTGCTAAAACAATAATTTTGGTAGGCGACCCTGGTAGGGTTGAGCAGGTATCGAAATATTTTGATAATATAGAATTTAAAATTCAAAACAGAGAATTTAAAACTCACACAGGAACATACAAAGGAAATAAAATCTCTGTTATATCAACTGGAATTGGTACTGATAATATTGATATTGTTATAAATGAATTAGATGCGATTGTAAATATTGATTTAGAAAAAAGAAAAATAAAAGAAAATCATAAAACATTGAATTTTATAAGAATAGGAACATCAGGAGCTTTACAATCTGATTTGCCTGTTGGATGTTCTATTATTTCAAAAACAGCAATCGGCTTCGATGGATTGTTGAATTTTTATGCAGATAGAAATAAAATTGGAAATAAAGATATTGAAAACGAATTTATTAAACATACATCTTGGCGCAAACTACTTACAATACCGTATTTTGTTGATGCTTCCGAATATTTATTTAATAAAATCTGTGATGGAATGATTAAAGGTATTACAATATCTGCTCCCGGTTTTTACGGGCCACAAGGAAGAGAACTGCGTCTTAAAGTTGCAGACAAAAAATTAAACGAAAAAATTTCGAGTTTTAATTATAAAGGAAGAAAAATTACTAATTTTGAAATGGAAAGCTCAGCAATTTATGGACTCTCTAAATTGCTGGGACATAATGCTATTACTGTTTGCAATATTATTGCGAATAGAATAAGAAATGAATACAGCAAAAATTACAAAATAGATATGGATAAACTTATAAAAAATGTTCTAGATAAACTGAAAAATATTTAATAAAAAATAATAAAATTTATGAAAAATGAAAAAAAAAACTCAGGTATTATAAGTTTATTATCTGGTTTTATGATGATAATAGCATCATTAATAAATTATTTCTTAAACAATGACCATATCAGTCTCGGAATATTTATTTTTGCAGGAATTGGTTTTATAATGTTAGGCATTGCAGAACGTAAAGAAAAGAAATTGTCAAAACGTTTAAAAAAATATGCGAATATTTTTTTTGCTATATCAATAATAATACTAATATATTGGTTATTGGTTGGAAAATTAGAAATTTTATAAACTGTCGGTGTGGTTTGAAGCCACGCCGACAGTAATTTATATCTTAATCTAAAAAAATTGGGCATTTTTATTAAAATCTTTGTTACCTAATTTTGTAACATGGTCGCTTGCTACAAAATTAAATGGTTGATGAAACGTAATATATTTTACCTTTTTCCTCTTTGAATTTCCTAAAAAATATTATTTAAGAAAAATTCGTCCCATTTTTTCTGCCATCGAAGTTATATTTTTTTTTATATGATAACATAAATATTTGTAAGTAATGACAAAAGATTGTATTTTTGTTTTTTTATATTAAAGATAACACTCAAATGTTCGCTTATTCTTCAACAAGCTGAAAAAGGTTGTTGTACACTTATTGAAAAAGTGGCATAATTTATGAAATAACAAATTTAAAGTATTTTGATTTTCTTCATTATATTGAAAAATCAAATCATAGTTTATATATGAAATTTTAAAAATTTTCAACTTTTATGAAAAAAATAATTATTTTTTCGGCAACAACTTTTCTTATAATAAATTGTTTTATTTTAAAGATTTATGCACAAAATGAAGTAAATACATTCTCTGATGACCGTGACGGTAAAACTTATAAGACAGTAAAAATCAATGAACAAGAGTGGTTTGCTGAGAACATTTCTTTTAATACCGACTCTGGTAGCTGGGCATACGATAACAACGAAGAAAATATTAATGTTTACGGCAGACTATACAATTGGGAAACAGCAAAAGCTGTATGTCCAGTAGGCTGGCATTTGCCTGATAACGAAGAATGGACATTATTAATTGACTATTTTGGTGGTGAAAATATTGCAGGCAAAAAGTTAAAATCAAAAAGTCAATTGTGGAGATTATCAGATACAACAGTAGTAAATTTGAGCGAATTTAATGCAATCCCAGCAGGTATCCGTTATGTAAACAATGATATTTTTTTTACATTAGGAGACAGAGCTAATTTTTGGTCTAATTCGTCTTATGACGATAAATTTGCATGGGGATATTATATTGATTACAACTCAGATAAAATTTATAAAAATCATTACGAACTTACACTTGGCTTTTCTGTCAGATGTATAAAAAATAATTAAGAATGTAAAATGGAGAATGGAGAATTAAGAATGTAAAATGGAGAATGGAGAATGTAGAATTAAAAATGTAAAATGGAGAATTAAAAATTAAAAACTAAAAACTATCAATGTTAGCTATCTACAAATCTTACAAACCGTTACATATATCAATAATAATTTTATTAAGTATTACCGTCATTATTTCGGCATTCTTTATCTATGAATTTCAACATGAAAAACAAATACTTAATAAGAAAAATCAAATAAAACAAAATATAAATCAGTACGTAAATATTGTTAGAATTAGTAACAATAAAAATATAAAAAGACTTATTATATGCGAACGTGTAGCGAGCAATTTTTTGAACGAAAATAAAGATATTTACGAAGACAAAAATGAAACTTTATATATTGATGCAACTATTGAAAATACAAACCAAAATGGAAAGTTCGTTGTAAATAAATTTATGTATAAAGGTAAACCAGTACTAAATAATAAGGCAATTACTAAAAAAATTACACGCATCACAGGTGGATATTTAAGTATATGGCAAAAAACAAATGAAGGTTATCTTAGAATAGTTTCAAATTTGCCTGAAACAGTAAACTCAATAACAAATCATGTATTTATTCATAATTCATCTCTTATTGTTCAAAAAATTGAGAAAGGAGAAAAATATTTTTTAAGAGATTCTAAAATGAACAATTTGAACCTGTCTATTTATAAGCCTTTGTATATAAACGGAAATATTAAGGGTATAATTCAAATGACTATAAATAATGATTTGGCTGCCGATTTGAATAAAGTCTTTTCACAAAACATTTTTTTTTCTAAGGAAAATGTATTTTATTTAAGTAAAAATGGTATCTCTATTATTAATACAAAATTGAATAATGAATTTTATGAGAATAATATTTTTCATAAAATGAAATTAAAAGGAGAAACTTATAGTAGTATTAATTATAAACAACACATAAAAGATAAATATATAGGAAAAATAATATTTTTTAAATATGTTCCCGCTACGGAAGGATATGCTGGAATCTCAATAACAGAAGAAAAAATGTTCTTTGATTTGCTGGAAACAAAAAATAATATCTACGCTTGGTTGTTTATTTTATGGCTTGTTATTATTATTTGTTTTGTAATATTTTTTAGACAATTCTATTTTTTTCGTAGGAATATTATTTCTAAAATTTATGGTACAATAGATAGTAATATTCCTAATAAAATAAGATTTAATGGTAAAGATATTAAATATTCCTTTGATAAATTAAAAGAACGTATAAATACAATTGAATATGAAATAACAAAATTAACAAGTGAAAAATTTGACATAAAAGATGAATATTTTTCAAAAAATACTGACATTGGCAAAGCTTTGATTTCATTACAAAAATCATATTACAGTATAATAGACAAACAAAATAAGATTAATAAAGAATCATACCTCAAAAAAGAAATAAACAGTAATATCTCAAATATCAACGGTTTGCTCCAATCATCTGACGATATTAATTTTCTCTCTTACCAGATTGTAAAAAGTCTTGTTAATTTTTTAAACATTGAGCATGGAGGTATTTTTATATTAAATAAAGACAATAACAACGAGCCTTATTTAGAAATGAAAGCTAGTTATGCTTTTGAGAAAAAAAGAATAGAAAACAAAAAAATCCATGCTAATGACGGTCTTTTGGGCAGATGTGTTCTTGAAAAAAAAAGTATTTTTTTAACAGAAATTCCGGATAATTATACAAAAATTGTTTCTGGTTTTGGAGAAATTAAACCTAATTATCTATTAATAACACCTTTGATTTTTAATAATAAAGTTCACGGTCTAATTGAAATAGTATCAAGACATAAAATAGAACAATATAAAATAGAATTTATGGAAAAAATTGGCGAAAGTATAGCGTCAACATTTTCGGGAATAAAAAATACAATAAAAGCAAAACAACTGTTAAAACAAACTCAAGAGCAATCAAAACAAATTGAAACACAAAGAATAAAACTACAAGAACAAATTGACACTCACAAACAACAAAATAGAAAATTAGACAAAAAAACTACAAAATTAAACGAAATAATTAGTTCAATAAAAATATCTGCTTATATAATAGAATACAATATAAACGGAACAATAATAGAAATTAATTCAAAAATGATTAGAGCATTAGAAATATCTTACAGTGAAATTGTTGGCAAACATCATAAAGATATTGTAAGTTCTGATAGTTATGAACTTGATTATAAATATTTTTGGAAAAATTTAAAATCTAATAGATCCATAGAAATAGCACTTGAAACTCTTATGATTAATAAAAAAAAATACTCATTTAATCAAATATATATTCCTGTTAAGAATATTAGAGGCAGGATTTTTAGAGTAATTTCAATTGGATTTTTAATTGATAATTAATTGATTATGAATGATAAAAGAAATATTTTTTTTATAGTAATTTTTTTGGTGACGTGGGCAGTTGCTTTCTTGTCGTATAGTTGGAATGTTCGTGAGGTTGAGAAGAACATTAATGAAGTTGTAAAAAATCAGGCAAGAGCTTTTTTTAGTGAACTAATAACTACAAGGGTATGGAACGCTGGACACGGTGGCGTTTATGTTCCAGTAACTGATGATATTCAACCGAATAAGTATTTAGATATTCCTAATAGAGATATTTATACTACTGATAGTATTCTTCTGACAAAAATTAATCCAGCTTTTATGACAAGGCTGATTGCCGAGATTGCCGAGAAAAAAGACGGTATTAAATATCATATTACAAGTCTGAAACCTATCCGACCAGAGAATAAAGCAGATAAGTGGGAATCTGAGTCTTTGTTAGAATTTGAAAAAGGAACAAAGGAGGTCTTCCAATATTTTGAAAAGGATACTTTTTATAGATATATGTCGCCACTGCCAGTAGTTAAAGCATGTATGAAATGTCATGAAAAACAGGGTTACAAAATAGGAGATATACGAGGAGGCATAAGTGTTACAATACCAGGTAAACGACTTATAGCTCCAGTAAAAAAACAAAAAACACAAGTACTGCTTGTCCATGTTTTTGTTCTTATTATTTTTACTATTTTAATGATAATATTTATGATTATAATAAATAGACAATTCAAAAAAATAAAAGAAAGAAATAATTTATTGAGTATTCAAAAAAACGAGTTAATATTAAAAGGAACTGAACTTAATAAAGCAAATAATGAAAATATAAAAATTAATAAAGATCTAGTACTCCAGAAGATAAAAATCGAAAAGTCATATCATAATGTTGAATTATTAAGCGACATCGGAAAAAAAATTGTATCTGTTCTATCTGTTGAAAATATTATTAAAAAAGCCTATAATAATATAGGTGAACTGATGGAGGTTACTTTTTTTTCAGTTGGTATTTATGATGAGGAAAAAGATAGAATAAATTTCCCTGGAACAATAAGAAACGAAGAAACACTTTCAAAATATTATTATGAAATGTCAAAACCGAACTCATTCTCTGGTTGGTGTTTCTTAAACAAAAAAGAAATATTTATAAATGACCTCGATAATGAATATACAAATTATTTGAATGAATATCCAAATTTGAAAACTTTTAGTGCAAAATCTTTTATATACTGTCCTTTGTTTATAAAAGAAAAAACAATAGGAACAGTAACTGTACATCACAAGGAAAAGAACGCTTTTACAAAATATCACATTTACGTGTTACGAAACATAGCTGTTTATATTTCTTTGGCTCTTCAAAACGCAGAGTCTTTTAAAAAAATAGAAGAACAAATGATTGAAATTGATTATAAAAATTCATTGCTCAAATCAAGTATTAAATACGCACAAACTATACAAAACTCAATGCTTCCAAGAGTAGAAGTAATGAGAGAAAAATTTAATGCAGAAATATTATTTATGCCTCGCGATATAGTCTCAGGAGATTTTTATTGGACAGCAGAGATTAAGAAAAAAAATATTAATAAAAAATTTATTGCTGCCGTTGACTGTACAGGTCACGGTGTGCCAGGAGCTTTTCTTTCAATTATGGGATACAAATCTTTAGATGAAATTGTACTTGGCGAACAAATATACAAGCCAAGCAAAATTTTATACGAATTAGATAAAAAAGTGGTAGCTGTACTAAATCAGGAACACTCTGATAATAATGACGGAATGGATTTAAGTATTTGTTCTATTGAGAAGATTGATGATAAGAAGAAAAAAATAATATTTGCAGGAGCCAAGTTGCCGTTGTTTTATTATCAAAAAAATAAAAATAAAATAAATTATATAAAAGGAAGTGTAAAAACCATCGGTGGAGGATATTTTAGAACCCAAAAATTTAAAGATGTAGAAATTATCACAGAAAAAGGTGATATAATTTATCTTATTACAGACGGTTATATAGACCAGAATTCGTTAGAATATAGGCGTTTCGGAAGAGCCAAATTTCTTCGACTTCTCAAAGAAGTTGTAAAATATCCTATAGACAAACAAACAGAGATAATGAAAAATATTTTTATTAAATTCTCAAAAGGGAAAGCTCAAAGAGACGATGTTACAATACTTATTGTACAATTATAAAAACTAATAATTTGCAGAGACTTTAAAAGTAAATCTTACTCAAAAGAACGTATTTTATGGAATAAGTTTTTTAATAGTTCGTTAATTTTTTAGAACAATAGTATAAATTTATATTATACTATATTACACAAAAATCTAACGAACTATTTTTTTGTTAATTTATAAAAAAAAATGTTATTCTGTTCTTTAATTTTTTAGAAAGCACTAATTCCAGTTATATCATAACCAGTTATCAACAAATGTATATCGTGTGTTCCTTCGTATGTTATAACTGATTCGAGGTTCATTGCATGTCTCATCATTGGAAAATCTCCTGTAATTCCCATAGCGCCAAGTATTTGTCGTGAGCTACGAGCAATTTTTAAAGCCATATCAACATTATTTCTTTTTGCCATAGAAATTTGCGAAGGTGTTGCACGGTCATCGTTTCTTAATGTTCCCAAACGCCAAACAAGTAATTGGGCTTTTGTGATTTCTGTTAACATCTCTGATAATTTCTTTTGTGTTAATTGAAAAGCCGCCAAAGGTTTACCAAATTGTTTTCGCTCAAGCGAGTACCTAAGAGCTGTATCATAACAATCGCAGGCTGCCCCAACAACACCCCATGCTATACCATAACGTGCAGAGTTAAGACATTTTAACGGACCTCGTAAACCTTTCACTCCGGGAAGTATGTTTTCTTTTGGAACTTTTACATTATCAAAAATTAGCTCGCCTGTTACTGATGCTCGCAACGACCATTTTTTTAGAGTCTCATGAGCATGGAAACCCTCAAAATCTTTTTCAACTATCAAGCCTCTTACAATTCCCTGTTCATCTTTTGCCCAAACAATGTTAATATCAGAAATAGAAGCATTTGTTATCCACATCTTTGCACCGTTAAGCAAGTAATGGTCGCCTTTATCTTCGAAACGAGTTATCATCCTGCCAGGGTCGGAACCATGGTTTGGCTCCGTAAGTCCAAACGCACCTATATGCTCACCGCTTGCAAGTTTGGGAAGATATTTTAACCTTTGTGCCTCAGAACCAAATTTATAAATAGGATACATAACAAGAGAAGACTGAACAGAAGCAGCAGAACGAACAGCTGAATCACCACGCTCAAGCTCTTGCATAATTAATCCGTATGAAATCTGGTCGAGACCGAAACCGCCATATTTTTCAGGAATATAAGGACCAAAAGCTCCTATCTCACCTAACTCACGAGACCAATGCTTATGAAATTTGTGCTCATGACAAGATTCGTCAATTATCGGCTTTACAGAACGATCTACCCAATCTCTCACAGAATCTCTTATAAGTTTGTGCTCATCGGTTAATAATTCATCAATTTGATAATAATCTGGTTGCTTGTATTGGGTCTTTGACATAATAATATATAGATTTATAAATTAATAATTTAGATAAATGAAATAATGTTTAAACAAATTTAAAAACTCCTGCAAATTTGAGAAATATAAGTTCACCAGAAAAAATCAGTGCTTTTACATTACAAAGTTTGTTTATATCAATTTTAAAATTTATATTTACATCAACTTCACAATAAACATCTGGTTTTATAACAGCTGTAAATTTAATATTATTTCCTTTGATAAGCATCAGTTCTTTTTTAAGATATTTTGATAATATTTGTTTTACGAGATTAATTGACATAACACCGGGAACAATAGGATTTTCAGGAAAATGACCTAAAAAAATTTTATGTGAAAGATTAAATTTAATTCTTGAATTTAAATCTCCATTGTCATCTGCATCAATGTTTTTTATAACAAAAAAATTATCCATAATTTTAGTTGTATTTATAATTGTTTTTATAGATATTATAATAATAATTAGTGGTCAAACGCATCAAAATATTTAAGTGCTGAAAATCAAGGAATTACTATTTTGAAAATAGATAACTAAGTAAATTACGAATTGGTTTAAAACTGATAATAAATATTTTACAAAAGAACAAATCATAAGTTATTTTTTAATGATTACTAACAAATAGAAACTAAAAATTAAAAACTAAAACTAACCACTAACCACTAACCACTAAAAACTCCATTTTAAATAGAATATTTTTATGATTTATTTTTATTTTTTGTGGTTTATTATTTTTGTATTCTAAATAATTTATGGTTATTATTTTCCTAAAATATGAATATTTTTCTACTCTTTCTGGTAGTCCTGTTTTTGTATCAAAAAAATAAAAAGTTGAACTTTTATTTGGTTTTATTACAAATGTTTGTTTATTTTTTGTTAAATATTTTTTTGCCTGCTCTGTGTTAATATTATTCATAAGTATAAGTCGGTAGTCGTTTATCAATAATTTAACAAATATTTTTTTGTTCATTGGCTTAAAAATATGGTGTATTTTATAATCTTCTGGACTTATTTCAAAATCAAAAAATTTCATACCTGTTTCATTCATAAAAACTATACGATACGTTTTTTTACTAATTTTTTTTATTACAGTAATTCCAGAAAAATAATTTTTAAACAAATTTATTTCTGTTTTATACAGAGTTGCTTTTTCTGTTTGCTCGAACACAAAAATAGCTTTTTTAAGCTCTTCATTATTTTTGTATTTTATCAAATTAGAAGTTCTACAAGAGAATATTGAAGATATAAATAACAATAAATAACAAATAAATATCAATTTTCCAAGTCTTTGTATTGAGGTCATTTTCCGTAAATTATAATTATAAATAGAAAAACTACGAATTATTCTTTGTCAATTTCTATCATATTTGTCAAAAAAACAAAATCATTAACATTTAATTGTTCAGGGCGTTTTGTCATTATATGGTCATTAATTTTTTTATCTTTTAGAAGCACTTTTAAAGAATTTCTTAACATCTTTCGGCGCTGATTAAAAGCTGTTTTAACAACTTTAAAAAAAAGTTTCTCATTGCAATCTATATTTTTTTTCTCCTTCTTTACCAATCTTATAACAGCCGACTGAACTTTCGGCGGTGGCAAAAAAACTTCTGGATTTACGCTAAGTAAATATTCGGTATAATAAAACGCCTGAACCAAAACACTTAATATTCCGTAGGTTTTGCTTCCTGGTGAGGCATCTATTCTTAGTGCTACTTCTTCTTGAAACATTCCAACAAGTTCTGGTATAAATTGTTTATATTCAAGCATTTTAAATAAAATCTGGCTCGAAATATTATAAGGAAAATTACCAATTATAGCTGTTTGTTCTGGAAAATATTTTTTGAAATCAAGTTTCAAAAAATCTTTACAATAAATTCTATCTTTGAGTTCTGGAAAACAGGTTTTTAAATAATCAACCGACAATTTATCTATCTCAACTATGTATGTATTAAAATTTCGTTTTAATAAAAATCCAGTTAAAATTCCTGTTCCTGCTCCTATCTCAAGTACATCTGAAATTCCGTCAGCTTGTAACGATCCAACAATTTGTTTTGCAATTTCTTTATCTTTTAAAAAATGTTGTCCAAGATATTTTTTTGGTTTTATTATCATTAATATTAGGTTATTTGTCTTATAAAAAACGACAAATTTATAAGAAATTTTGTAAAAAATAAATTTCTTACTACATTTGTAAAAAATAAAAATTGACACAATGAAAGGAGCAAAAATTTTATGGATTGATGATGAGATTGATTTACTTCGTATTCAGATTCTATTTCTTGAGGAAAAAGGACATTCAGTTACAACATGCAACAACGGATATGATGCTATTGAAATCGTAGAAGAAGAGAATTTTGATATTATTTTTCTTGATGAGAATATGCCGGGTATGTCTGGTCTTGATGTTTTGCCTGAAATAAAACAAATAAGACCGGGAACACCTGTTGTTATGATAACAAAAAACGAAGAAGAAGATATAATGGACGAAGCAATAGGTTCAAATATTAATGATTATTTATTGAAACCAGTAAACCCCAAACAGATACTTCTTACAATTAAGAAAAATGTTGATAACAAGCGACTTATACAAGTTAAAACGACCTCTAATTACAGGAACGAATTTAGAAGGATAAGCAATTTGATAAGAGAATCAAGAACATCTGACGACTGGATTAATATATATAAAAGACTTGTACATTGGGAAATAGAACTCAGTAATTCTGATGATAGAACAATGGACGAGATTATAAAAATGCAAAAAGAAGAAGCAAATGTTGCATTTTGTAAATTTATAAAAACAGAATATGTAAGCTGGTTTGACGAAGACAATGAAATGCGTCCTAAACTGCCATTTGATTTTTTTCGTAAAAAGGTTATTCCTATTCTCGACAAAGGCGAAAAAGTATTTATTATAATAATAGATAATCTTCGTTTCGACCACTGGAGAACAATACGACCACTTATAGAAAATTTCATGGATGTTAAAGAAGAAGAAATTTGGTATTCTATTTTGCCAACATCAACACAATATGCCAGAAATTCTTTTTTTGCTGGTTTAACGCCTCTTGATATTTCTAAAAGATATCCAAATTTTTGGTTAAATGATGAATGTGAAGGCAGAAAAAATATGTACGAAAAAAAATTACTCGAAGAGCTTTTTAAACGTTACAGAAGAAAAGTTAAGTTCGCTTACAAAAAAGTACTGGATAATAAATTCGGAAAAAAAGTGGTAGATAATTTTTCAGACCTTATTCAAAATCAATTATCTGTTATTGTTTATAATTTTATTGATGTACTATCACACGCAAGAACGGAAATGAAAATGATAAGAGAACTAGCAGGAGACGAACAAGCATATAGAGCATTGGCACTTACTTGGTTCGAATATTCGCCACTTCTTGAATTATTTAAGAAACTTGCAAAATACAAAATTAAAACATTTATTACAACAGACCATGGGACTGTTCAGGTAGAAAATCCAGTAAAAGTAATAGGAGACAAAAAAACAAGTACAAATCTGCGATACAAACAAGGCAGAAATCTGAGCTACAAAAGAAATCAGGTTTTTGAAATCACAAAACCACAAAAGGCTGGCTTACCTGTCTCAAATATTAGCTCATCGTATATTTTTACATACAATAGAGACTTCTTTGCATATCCAAATAATTATAATCATTATGTAAGATATTACAAAGATACTTTCCAACACGGAGGAATATCACTAGAAGAAATGCTTATCCCAGTTATCACTCTATTTCCAAAAGAATAAAAAACATAAAATAATCAAATAAAATGTAAAATTTATCAAAAAGTATAGTTTACATTACTTATATTTGTATATTTTTAATATCTTTATAATATGGAAAATTTTACAATAGACGAACAAAAAACAGCAGCTTTCAGTAAAACACTAACAGTAATTATAGTTATAATTATTGTGTTGGCACTTAGTTATTATATTGCTACATCTCTCTTTTATGAAGAAGCAATGAAATTAACAAAAATATAAAAATATGTTACCTGAATATTACGAATTTTATAATCCAGTGAAAATCAATGCTGGAAGGGAAGCTTTAGAAACAATTCCTTACGAATTAAAATTACTTTGTGCAGAGCGTCCGATAATAATAACAGATAAAGGAATTGTAAAGGCTGGATTATTAAAATTTTTTCTTGAAGGTTTTAAAGATTCAAATATTACGATAGGTGCGATTTATGACGATACGCCTCCAGATTCATCCTTGGAAACAGTGAACGAAATAGCAGAGATTTATAATAAAAATAAATGTGATTCGATAATTGCACTTGGTGGAGGTTCAGCTATTGATACAGCTAAAGGTGTGAATATTGTAATCTCTGAGGGTGATAACGATTTGAGGAAATTTATGGGAGCTGACAGAGTTACAAAACCTCAACAACCTTTTATTGTTGTTCCAACAACAGCTGGCACAGGTTCGGAAGTTACTCTTGTTGCTGTTATTGCCGACAAAAAAAATAACATTAAGATGCCGTTCACCTCGAACTTATTGCTTCCAAAAGTAGCCGTTCTTGACCCTCGTATGACATTAACACTTCCGTCAAAGATAACAGCCACAACTGGAATGGACGCACTGACTCATGCCGTAGAAGCATATACATGTCTTCAGAAAAATCCTATGAGCGATGCTTATGCTTTGGCTGCGATTAATTTGATACGCAAAAATCTTATACGTGCAACTCGTAAAGGAAATGACAGAAAAGCACGTTTTGCGATGGCTAATGCCTCCATGATGGCAGGTGTTGCTTTTTCAAATTCAATGGTAGGTGCTGTTCATGCAATCGGACATGCCTGTGGTGCCGTTGCACATGTTCATCACGGAAATGCAATGGCTATTTTGTTGCCTTATGTTATGAAATTTAATTCTGATAAAATTGGTAATCTGTACGCAAAACTACTGCTCTCGCTTGCAGGAGACGATGTTTACGCATCAACACCAAAAGCAAAAAGAACAAGAAAATCTATTGAAACTGTTTTGTTATTTAATCACAGACTTAATAAAATTTGCGGAATGCCTGTTAAATTAAAAGATGCAAATGTTTATGAATATCAATTTGAAAGTATAGCGGATAAAGCTCTTAATGATGGTGCTTTACTTCCAAATCCAAAAGAATTGAATAAACAACAAATTATTGAAATATTAAAAGAAGCTTTCTAATTTATAATAAAATAAACTTTATTTTCTGAATCTATGGTTATTAAATTTTTTATAAGTACTATTTTTATTTTTATTTTTTCGTCTGCATACAATCAGGACATTAAATATGCTAAACAAATTTTAGATACTCTTTGTTCTGAAAATTATCACGGAAGAGGTTACGCTTTCGAAGCCGATAAGAAAGCAGCTAATTTTATTGTAAAAGAATTTGAGAAGTACGATTTACGAAAATTTAAAAGAAATTATAAACAGAAGTTTAATATTTCTGTGAATACATTTCCATTAGAAAACTCACTTATGATAGGTGATTCTTTGATGGTACCAGGTCGTGATTTTTTAACCTCTTCGTTTTCTTCTTCAATTTCAGGAAAATATGAACTATTAAAACTTACTCCAGAAGTTCTTAATGATAAATATAAATTTAAACAAATCGTAAACTCTGATTTGTCTGATAAAGTTATTTTGATTGATACACTTGGATTAAATAATCCTGAATTTAAAATAGATTACAAACTTATTGTGAACGATAATGTTCTGAAAGCCAAAGCAGTAATTATTATAAGCGATAAAAATTTGATGTACGTTCCATCTCAAATACAAAAAGATTTTACACAGATAATATTGAGACGTGAAAAATATAATAAGAAATTTAATACTGTTTCGTTAAATATTAGAAATAAATATTTAGAAAAATACAATACCCAAAATCTTGTTTCTTATATAAAAGGACAAAGTGATACATTTATTGTTTTTTCTGCTCACTACGACCATATTGGTCATAACGGTAAAGAAGCGTTTTTTCCGGGTGCTAATGACAATGGAAGTGGAGTCGCTATGGTTCTAAATATTGCAAAATATTTTTCAGAGTTAAAACAAAAACCAAAATATTCTATTGCATTTATGTTTTTTAGTGGAGAGGAACTTGGCTTGTTGGGTTCGAAATATTATACAGAAAATCCATTGTTTCCATTGAAAAAGATTAAATTTCTTATTAATCTGGATATGGTAGGTAGTGGCGATAAAGGAATACAGATTGTAAATGGTTCTGTTTTTAAAAACGAATTTGATAAAATTGTAGGAATAAATAATAATAAAAATTATTTACCAAAAATAAAAATACGAGGTGCCGCAGCAAATAGTGACCATTATTTTTTCTATGCAAATGGTGTAAAATCATTTTTTATATACACACTTGGACAGTATAAAGAATATCATAATATTTATGATAAACCAGATATTTTGCCTTTGAATAAATTTGAAGAATTGTTTAAATTGTTAATTGATTTTTGTGAACAAATTTAGAACTATCTTTTATTGTGTGTTGTTTTTATTTACAAAGAAAATTATATTTTGTATCCAAGTTGCACTTGTACAGAATCGCAAAATATGTGCGATAAAATAAAAAAAGTGCGGTAAAAACACCGCACAGGCGCAGAAGTTTATATGCCTTATTATTTTCAATTACTCGTTATAAATTCCCATATTAATATATTTTTTCATTCTTTGTTCTATTCGTTTTTCTGGCGAAATTTGTTTTAGTTTTTTAATTTGTGTTTTTATTTCAGCCTTTGTAATTTTATACATTTCGGTTGGGTTTATATGTGCGCCTCCCAGTGGTTCTTTTATTATTTTGTCAATTAATTGAATATCATACATATTTTCAGCTGTCAGTTTAAGTGCGTCTGCTGCTCTTACTTTGTGTTCTCTGCTTCTCCACAATATAGTCGAGCAAGACTCTGGCGATATTACTGAATACCAAGTATTTTCGAGCATTAGTACTCTGTCGCCGACACCAATTCCGAGTGCACCACCCGATGCTCCTTCTCCAATAATAACAGTTACAATAGGTACTCTCAAACCAAACATTTCGTATATATTTCTTGCGATAGCTTCTCCTTGTCCTCTCTCTTCTGCTTCGAGACCGCATGCCGCTCCGGGAGTATCTAAGAAAGTTACAATAGGTTTATTGAATTTTTCGGCAAGCTTCATCAAACGTAATGCTTTTCTATATCCTTCTGGGTTTGCCATACCAAAATTTCTATACTGTCGCATCTTTGTATTTATTCCTTTTTGTTGTCCAATAAACATTACCGTTTCTCCATCTATTGTACCAAAACCTCCGACCATTGCTTTATCATCTTTAAAATTTCTGTCTCCGTGCATCTCTATAAAATCGCCATCGGTTATTGCATTAATATATCTCAAAGTATAAGGTCGCTTAGGATGACGCGAAACTTGAACCCTTTGCCATGGACTTAAATTTGAATAAATTTCTTTTCTTTTTTCAATTACTTTTTTTTCAATTTCCTTTATGGTTCTATCCATATTTAAGCCGGTTTCGGCACCTATTTGTCTTGCTTTTTCTAATTGTTCCTGTAATTTACCTATTGGTTCTTCGAAATCAAGTAAAATCATAATTAATTGATTATTTATTTGTTATTTTTTGTAAAAATTGCATGTACACTTACGCACAACAATCTGAAAAATTATTATAAACTAAACACGAAAATATTAAAAAAAACATACTATTCATTCTGTAATATTTTTAGATAATCTATTAACAAGTCAATTTCAATATTATCAATTCCGTGCTTTAATAAAATTTTACGGTCATCGTTAATACTGTTTTCCAGCATCTTAATATTTCCCTTTTTCAACGATTTTTTATAAAATTTCATAGCTTTTTGTTTTTCATTCCTACACATTAATACGTGTCCATGATTTATAAAATCGTAACTTGTTGGTTCGTATTTATTTATTTTTTCATAGTATTTTATTGCTTTTTCAAATTTTCCTAATATAAATGAACACCATGCCAGTGGACGCATAACATGCTCGTTTCCAGTGTCATAGTATTCTACTTTGTAGTAATATTTAATTGCTTCTTCGTATTTTTCGGAAGCCAAAAAACAATGACCAATGTTAGCTTGAATATGCAAATTATCTGGTTGTTTTTCTTCCGCTCTTTTGTAATATTCAAGTGCTTTTTCGTATTGTTGCTGTTTTCGATAACAGAATGCTATTTTTTTAATCAGCCATAATGAATTGTCTTCGTACAACTCTGCCAGCGAATAATATTTCAGAGCTTGTTCATAATTTTTAAGTTTTTGATAAGAGAAACCAATTTTCTCGTAAATACGGCGTGCATATTTTCCTTTTAAATCTAATTTCAAATACGTTTCTATTGTATCTTTGTAATATCCTTTTTTGAAATATAATTCAGCTATTGTAAATATCAAATCATCAGTTTCCATTATTTCTCTAAAAAATAATGTATTATGAATATCTAATTTGCTGTCAAAAATATCATTAAATTCACTGTGCCATGGATGTAACTTAAAAAATCTATACAAATCCTGGGTATATCTAATAAATATATGTTTATCTTTTGTTTTTTTGTTCAACAATTCATCTTCTTTGATAATTTCATCCATTGTTTTAATCTCTGTTTTAAAGAGATTTATCATCATTTTTCTTTGTGCTTTTGGCAATATTTTAATATTTAGACAAAAAGAATATTTATCTGAATTACAAATATATACCGAGCGTTCTAATCCACTTGTAAATGTATTTGCTTTGAAATTTTTATCGGATAATTTTTCAAAAACATTTACAACATCATCATTTTCTTTGTAAAAAGGTAAGAACCAATTAACTGTTTCATCGAAAAAAGGAAAATGTTTTAACATTGAAAAAGCACTCATAAGAACATCAGACCCGTCTATTTGGAGTTTTGAGAGTTCTTCCATTTTGTTCAACAAATCTGGTGAATCGCTGAATACATTTTCCCAATCTGGGTTTTTATCTTCTATAAGGCTGTCCGATAGAATTTTATCAAGCTTAAGTTTTTCTTCAAATTTTGGTTGGAACTTTACCATATCTGGAATAAGTTCATCTTTGAGTTTTTCTGATATTTTTTTTGTATCCTTAGTTCTAACAAACTGTAATAGGATATTTTCTATATGTTTTTCAATGTCGCTGTCTTCTGATAGAAGTTTTAGTCTGCTAATAATATCTGGATAAAATTCGACTCTTTCATCGTATTTATAAAAAGTTAGAACTAATCCAATTAAAGCTCTGTTCCATACGAACTGCTCGTTAACGTCATAAAAATCGAACAGCGAGCCGAACTTTTTCAAATCAAATCGCGATAAAAGGCTGATTGTTAAAGCACTAACTATCACACATTTTTCGTGATTAAAAAGTTTTTTGCTTCTCGAATATTTTCGTAAAGCATTAGCATCTTCATCTGTAAGGAAATCGTTAATCCAGATATAAAAAAACAATTTACTAAGTACTATTTTTCGTTCTTTAGATTCTGAGTTATTATCTGAAGCGGATAGATTATTAAAAAGAATTGTTAAATTAATGTTGCTACGTAACATTTCTCTATTAAAGATTCTTTTTTCGGAATAAATTCTATCTGTCGATTCTCTTATTAGCAAATCTTCTTTTATATTATCAACAAGTTCGAATAAATCTGTTTGTATTTTACGAAAAATATTTGAGCGTTCTGGGTCGTTTACTCCTTTGAAAGTATATTCAAGCAAAAATTTATACATCTGTTTTTGCTTTTCAAAAACATTTATATAATCACGTTTATTGCTTTGCTTCAGCAAATTTTCTATTAAAACAAAAGCATTTGCAATCTGTTTTTTTGATATATTTTTGCATATACTATTATAATTTTCTTCGATTGTTATTTTTTGCATGATATTTTTTTATTATTTATCAATTTTTCTTTCGTTTTCTTTTGCAATTTTCACAATATCTATAATTTTTTTCTCTGTTGTCTGTGTTTTTTTGATGCTTGTTTTTTTCACAATTTTTTTTCTTTGTGCTCCTGCAACAGCTTTTCTTACTTTTCTTATAGGGAAATTTAGTTCGTGAATTGCATTTGTTGGGCATTCTGCAACACATTTTCGGCAAAGTTTACATGCGTCTGGGTCTATATATGCGAGGAAATTTTTTATTGTAATCGCATCAAATTTACAAGCTTTAACACATCTTCGACAGCCTATACATGCTACTGAGCAGGCTCGTTTCGCTGGTGCTCCTTTTTCGGAATTAACACATGAAACAAAAATTCTACGACTCCTTCTGCCCTGTGGTCGTAGCTCGATAATATTCTTAGGACACGCAACAATACAAGCATTACAACCGGTACATTTTTCTTCATTAACTTCTGGCAAACCAGTTTCTTCGTTCATGTGAATTGCATCAAAATCACAGGCATCACAACATTCACCCAATCCTACACAACCGTATGCACATCCTGTTTCGCCAGCATACAAATTTGAAATTATTGAGCAGTTCTGAACACCGTCATATTCTGTTATTCTTGTTCTGAACTTTGGCGTTCCGTTGCATCTGACAACAGCAATTTGTTTTTCTTTTTCTACTGCTTCTTTTCCCAGTATCTTAGCTATCACAGCAGTTGTTTCGTTGCCTCCTACGGGACAATATAAATCATCAAGAGTATCTGCTTTCACACATGCTTCTGCAAAATTTCGACATCCTGCAAATCCACATCCTCCACAGTTTGCCGCTGGTAGCGACTCATCTACTTCGTCAATTTTGGGGTCTTCGTAAACTTTAAATTTCTGCGATGCCCAGTATAATATTATTGCAGCTATCACACCTACCGAACTCACCGTACCAATGGTTGCTATTATTATTTCGTTCATTATTATATATTATTTTCAGAATTTTTTTATTAAAAAAGAACCTTTATTATTTAATCGCTTAGTATTAACTTACAACAAACTGTCAGTTTGTGAAACGTTTATTATTTATTTTTTTATAGAAAATGAGAATGTGTTTTTTAATTTTTTTTTATTAAAATAAAGTATTAAATAATAAGGAAGTAAAGCTGTAAATGCAACTATTGCAGATATTATTTCGTTTTCAGTAATAGATAAAGTAATTACAAGCGCAAACATAAGTATTAAAAAAGGCAATACGTATCCAAAAAACAAAGCTCTAAAACCAAGCGATTGCTTATAATATACTTTTACTTTTTCGCCTATTTTGTAATTATGATTTTTCTGAATAAAAACGTTCACAATTTTTTCTTCTGTATCTGAAACTCCACATGAGCTTTTTACTTTGCACGATGCACACGATGATTGTGATAATATACTAACTTTCATTTCATTGTCTGTTATATTTTTCACAAACCCCTGATGTTCTATTTGTTTTATTTTGTTCATAAATTTATCAAAAAAAATAGACTGCAAATTTAAATAAATCAATTAATATTTCCAATGAATAAAATAATAATATTTATTTACTGAAAAAAACATTTCTAAAATAATAGTTCGAACAATGTTGCCTTAATTTTGTATATCAATATTACTAAAAAAATTCAATTTCAATACGTTGTATAAATGCAGTTAGTCTGTATCTTAGTCCGAGTCCTGCTTCTGATAGTGTCATTAATACATAAGTTTGTTCGTTTTCATTATTCATAATATATACTTCTTTTCTTGTGTTTATAGGAATGTTGTCTTTGTCTGTTCTGAAATATTCTCCAAGATATTCGTCTCCGTTTTTAGAATGTTCTTTTGGTAGTAGTTCGAATATATCTTTATTTAAAATATCATCTTTTTCTATTCCCCACAATTCTTCTGCTGCTTTGTTAAAAAATTCTATTTTATTGTCCTGATTTATTGTAACAATAGCATCAAGCATTCCTTCTAATGTTTTTTCATGTAATAGTTTAACTGTTTCAATTTCACGGAATTGGCTTTTCATTTCTTCTCTTGACTGTTGCAACTTCTTACTAAGGTGTGTTTTAGCTTGTTTCAGTTTTTCTTCTTGCCGTTTTAATTGTACAGTTTGTTCTATATTTTTTTGTTCTATTATGTGTTGCTCTGTGATATTATTTCCAATAAAAATTATTTTAGCAATATCGTCGTACATATCTTTCGCAATTGAATAAGCTCCGTATATCCAGACCTCTTTTTTAGATTTGCTTAAATTAAGAATTCGTCCTTCAAAAGGTATTCCTTTTTTTATTTTATTCCATATATCAATAAATCTATCTTTTTCTTCATTTTTTATGAAATCAAAAACTGTTTTGCCTTCAATTTCTTCTTGTTCGTATTCTATTGCATCTAAATATTTTTTGTTAAATTCAATAATATTTCCACTTGGAGAGAATTCTGCTTTTAGTGATGAATGGTTTAGTGCGTTAATTTGTCCTTCGAAGTCAAGGCTTTGTTTTTTTGCTTCTGTTGTGTCAATACCAAGATATAATATTTTTTCAGGGTTTCCTTCAAAATCTCTAACACTTACATAAGTTGATATTGTCCATACTTCTTTGTTATTTTTTGCTACATGTTTCATATCTCCTTCAAAATGTTTTCCACCTGATATTAATCTTTCCCATATATTATTAAACCATATATGGTCTTTTTGATTAATAAAATCAGTAATATGTCTTCCTTCTACTTCGGAGTTAGATTCGAATCCCAAAATGCTAAGGAACTTAGTATTTGCATAAATTAATATACCTGTTTTAGAATACTCAGCACGTATCATTGTATGATTAACAGAGTTTGTAAAGCTGACAAATTCTTCACTTTGCTTTGAAGCTTCAAGTTGAAGTTCTTGCATTTCTTCTACATTTCGTCTCATTTTTTCTTCTTGTTTTGTGAGTTCTCTAGCTTGAAGCCTCGAATCTTTAAGAAGGTTCTCTGTTTGCATATTTATTTTAAGAGTTGTAATTGTCGATGCAATACTTTCTGCGACTCTTTCGACAAAGTTTATTTCAAAATTTTTGTATATTTTAAATGATGCGAGTTCTATTGCTCCGAGTACTTTTCCGTCTTCTGTTTTTAGTGGAATAATCAAAATGCATGATGGGTTTGCTTTTCCAAGTCCTGATGTTATTTCAACATAAGAATCAGTTACTTTATCCAGAAATATAGTTTCTTTTTCAAGAATACAAGCTCCAATTAATCCTTCTCCCCATTCTATTTTTTTTTGAGTAAACTTTTTTCTGTCATAAGCAAAAGAAGCTATTTGTTTGATATATTTATTTTTTTTATCTGAGTCTTCAATTATAAAAAAACCAGCTTGTTTTGCATCAATATATGTAACGAGTTTACTAATTATTCTGTTTGATAATTCGTCTAGGTTATCACTTGTGTCTCTCAGGATAGCACCGAATTCTGCAAGTCCTTCTGATACCCAATTTCTTTGTTCGTCTTCTTTTTTTCTTATACCTTCTTCGATTCTGCTTAGTTCGAGTTCGTTTCTCAAATTATTCAAAGCTTTAACAAGTTCGTCGTCTTTGTTACGGAAGCTGTCTTTAAAATCTGTTTCACCTTTTCTTAGTTTTTCAATATAATATAATATGTTATCAAATATATTTTTATCTTTATCAATTAAATTTTCATATAGTTTTGTTATTCTCGAAACAGATTTTCCTAAGAAATATCCTATTAAACCCATAACAACCACAGGAAAGATATCAAAGAAATAATTATTACTATTTTCAATATGTATTTCAACAATTGAACTAAATAACAAAGGCATATCATTATTTATAATAGTAACAATTATTGAAATAATACGAAAAATGATTCCAGCTAATATTCCGAATAAAGTATATCTTTGTGTTATTTTATTTTTTATTTTTTGCACAATATTTAATTTAAAATTGAACATTAATTTTTACAAAGTTAAAATCTATTTATTTTTAGTTTTATTATAATTTTTTTACATATTTATCTAATACTGTTTTAAATTTTTCAATTGAATAAGGTTTTGATATTATATCAGAGAATCCAGCATTTGTTATTTTTCCAGAGAAGTCATATTTATTACGTGCAGTTATTGCAATAACTGGAATATTACAATAAGGATGTTTAAGTTTTGTTCTGATATATCTAACAGTTTCTATGCCGTTCATCACTGGCATCTCAATATCTGTAAAAATAATATCATATTTTTCTTTTTTAAGTTCTTCTATAAGTTTTTTCCCGTTTGTAACAGCTTTGCAATAATAACCAGCATTCTCAATTATTGATTTTACTAAAAACAAATTTGAGAATATATCATCAGCAATTAGAATATTAATTTGTGGCATGTTAAAATTTTAATTTAGAAATATTAATAATTATTTTATATAATATACGATATAGATCGCAAAGATATGAAAAAAAATCTTTTTATTCAAAAAATTAAAATTTTCATAATCTAAGGTGTTTTTTTATATAATGTGCAATTTGTCTAATTGGTAGCACTTTTACATTTTTGTCATATTTTAAAGCTTCTTTAGGCATTCCATATACTACTGATGTTTTTTTGTCTTGTGCTATTGTAAAACCGCCGAATTTTTTAATTTCTCCTATTCCTCTTGCTCCGTCATCTCCCATTCCGGTCATCAATACAGCTATTGCGTTTCGTTCAGCGGCAATCGCAACCGAACGGAACAATACGTCAACCGATGGTCTGTGTCTGTTTACGAGTTTTCCATGTTTTATTTGGACATAATACCCTGTTCCTCTTGTCTTTAATACCATGTGTTTATTTCCGGGTGCAATAATTGCTACACCTTTTTGTATGTATTCTTTATCAACAGCTTCTTTCACTTTTATCTCACAAAGTTGGTTCAGTCTCTCAGCGAATGATGCTGTAAATACTTCTGGCATGTGTTGCACAATAACAATTCCAGGCGAATCAATAGGCATTTTTTCAAGGAATATTTTAATTGCTTTTGTTCCTCCTGTTGATGCTCCGACAGCAATTACTTTTTCGTTTGAGAACAAACCTGTTCGTCTGCGTTTTAATGGTAAAATAATATCTGCTGAGTATTTAGGTTTTACTATTAATGGTTTAAATAATTTTTTCAATCTTGTTACAGATGCTGCTTTTACTTTATCACAAATTGTTATTCTCGCTTCTTCTATTAGTTCCAGTGAACTTAATTTAGGTTTAAGCATCACGTCAACAGCTCCATATTCAATTGCTTTGAACGAACTAACTGCACCTTTGCCTGTAAGACTGGATATTATTACTACTGGAATTGGACGTTGCTCCATAATTTTTTTCAAAAAAGTTAATCCGTCCATTCTTGGCATTTCTATATCAAGTGTAATAACATCTGGAATTTGTTTTCTAATAATTTTTGCAGCCTGATATGGATTTTCTACTGCCGCTATTACATTAATTTGTTTATCAGAGTTTAATATCCGAGTTAGAACATCTCTAACAATCGGAGCATCGTCTATTATTAAAACATTTATATATTTTTTCAATTTTTCCAATTTTTTTATAAATTTATTAATTAATAAATTTTGATTTTTTTAAACTTATTTTTTACCTACATATTTTAATCTTACCTGTCCTGTATTCGACTGGAACAAGATTTTTCTACCGTATTTACCACCCAAACTTGAGCTAATTATAGGTATATTATATTCTTTTAAAACGCTTTTTGCAAGTTCGATATTTCTTTTACCTATATTAAAACTTATGTTTTCACTTTTTAACACTTCGGCACCTCCAAAGATTTTTGCTTTTAGATTTAATCTTCTACTTCCGAGTCGTTCCATTTTTTCAATTAGTTTCTTAATAGCAATATTACCGTACCTAGGTGATGCAAGCCCATGTCCGTTCCACAGCGGTAACATAAAATGATTTATTCCGCCTATTTGTAGATTATAATCAATAAGACACACAGAAATACAGGAGCCCAAGATAGTAACTATTTGAGTAGGTTCTCTTCCTGCATATAAAGCAGCTGGATATAAAAAAAGTTTTTTCATCAGTTAACAGTAAATAATTTCCATGTTGCTATTTAATTTACTACAATCAGGAAATAAAAATCTTTGTTTTTTAATTAAAAAAATAAGAAATATATATGTTATATTTTTATTTTCAGTCATATAATTGTATTTTTTTCTTATTTTTTCATTTGTTCAATTATTTTCATTGTTTTTACAGAAACAGTTGTTACA
>JAOZMB010000045.1 GCA_029934515.1 Bacteroidales bacterium | reverse complement strand
GAACAATATCTGCTTTGTACCATTGTTGCATCTCTATTATTACGTTTTCTTCTTTGTCTATTTGACAACGATAATCAAATTTAACAACCTTAGAAGCATCAGTAAGTTTATCACTCTCCCGTTCAAAAATATCAATTTCTTTAATATTAATACCTAGAAAATCTTCAAGGAATTGCTTCGAAATCATTGGCTCTTTAAAAACTTTTTTGAAAAATTTATCGTAGTTCAACGGCGCTAGATAACCGTAAACCATTTTTTCTTTTTCCATAATAAATGTATTTTTAATATTTAATAAAAAATTTGTAAATAGACAGAAGTGCAAACACATCAAAATATTTAAATGCTGATAATCAACAAATTACTATTTTGAAAATAGTAAATTTTAATGATAAACTAACCACTAATCACTAACCACTAAAACTATGTGTATTTGCAAAAAAACAAAGGAAACAAAATTTTATCAATTTTTAAATTTTTTATTATACTTTTATTTTTTTTGTTTAATTTTTATTAAATGAAAAGATTGACAAACAACTTAAAAAATTAAAGTAAGTTATTGATTTTGAAATATTTATAGAATTACAAATTCTCAAATACTTTTTTGGCAAAGCTACTCAGTGAAATGTCTCTTGCGCCTGTAATCAAAACAATGTCTCCTTTTTTAAGTTTTGATTTTATTTTTGTAGGAAAATCATTTCTGTCTTTGATATAGAAAGCTTTTTTACCAGTTTTTTTTATGTCATTAATTAAATCGGATGAGGAGATATTTTTTGTGGTTGTTCCTCCTGCGTAATATACATCTGACATATAAATTTCGTCATTTTCTCGCATTGCCACAGAAATTTCTTTTACAAATTCATTTCTTAAAAAACGGAGAGGTGCAAACCCGTGTGGTTGGAATAGAACATATAATTTTTCCGAACACGGTTGGCATGATTTTATTGATGCGGATAATTTTGCAGGATTATGTGCGTAATCATCAATTAATATTATATCATTTTTTCTGCCAACAATCTGATGCCGACGATAAATACCTTTATATGTTTTAACTGCTTCAGCTGTTTTTTCAATTGAAATTCCTATTGCGGCGGCAGTAGCTGTGGCGGCAAGGATATTTTCCATATTATGTTGACCAATTTGTTGCGATTCAAATTGAATATTATTTATCTTAAAAGTAATTTTAAAATTATTTTGACTAAAATCGTGTCCATAAAAACCCAATTGTTTTGAACTTCCAAAATCATTTTTTTTATTTTTATAGAACTTTTTGCTTCTAATATTGCTATGGTTTACAATTAAAGTATTTTTTACATTACTTGCAAATTTCGCAAATATTTTATCCAACTCGCTAAGTTCTTTATGGTCTTTTTCAATATTTAATATTAATCCAATTTCGGGTTTATACTTCACGAGAGACCCATCGGACTCATCAGCTTCTATGATAAGATATTCTCCAGAATTTGCAACAGCATTTCCTATTTTTCCTTTTTCACGCAAAGCAATAAGACCAGCTCCAGTTATTATTGACGGTTTCATTCCGTTTTTTTCTAAAATATGATAAATTAATGCTGTAACTGTTGATTTACCAGATGTTCCCGAAATAGCAATTGTTTTTTTTGTCTGGCTTATTGCGGTAAGCAAATCGGAACGCATAATAACAGGAACGCCAAGTTCTATAGCTTTTTTATATTCTGGAACACTCGGCTCAATGGCTGTTGAGATTACAACTATATCTATATTTTTGTTAAGTCCGCTAGTATCTTGTGGAAAACATTTTATACCTTCTGCTTCTAATTGTTTCTGTATTTTTATTTTTTTATATCCAGAGAATTGTCTATCTGAGCCAGAAATATTTTTTCCGTTACCTTTTAGATACTGTGCGATTGCACTAACACCATCGCCTGCAATTCCGATAAAAAAAAAATTCTGAAAATTTTGTAAATTTATTTGCATATTTTTATAATTGTCAGTTGGTGTATATTTAATAAAAAAAGGCTTGTCAATCAACGATTAACAAGCCCTAACATTTCAAATCAAAACAAAACAAAACAACTTAGTTGCGGTCTGGACGGGACTCGAACCCGCGACCTTCGGCGTGACAGGCCGACATTCTAACCAACTGAACTACCAGACCAATAAGTATTTTCTTTTAAATACGATGCAAATTTAAATCTTTTTTTTTAATAAAAAAATTTTTTTTGTTTTTTTTTATAAAAACTCATTTTATTTTAAGTTCTGTTCTTCTATTTTCAGCTCTTCCTATCTTTGTTTTATTATCAGCAATAGGAATTTCTTGTCCGTATCCATTGTAAGAGAGTCGATTATTATTTATTCCTTTTTTTATTAAATATTCGTAAACTGCTCTGGCTCTGTTATTTGACAACTTTTTATTATGTTCTCTGCTTCCTTTGTTGTCAGTATGTCCGCCTATCTCTGCCGATAAAGTATTATTATTTTTAAGAAAATTAAATAATTTATTAAGTTCGATATATGCCTCTTTTTTGAACTTATAAGAATCAGTTTCAAATAAAATATTTTTTAAAACAATAGATTTTCCTTTTTTTATTGGCAACAATGGAACATTTATAATATATTTAACAATAGAATCAGAATTATTTTTCAACGAAAATTTTCCAGAATAAAATAAATAACCAGATTTTGAAACATTAACTGCGTAGTTTTTTCCGATAGGTAAACAAATTAAAAACTCTCCTGTTTGTGCATCAGATACAGATTCCGTAAAAACTTCTCCGCTTTCCATATCAATTAGTTCAAGCTCTGCTTGTAATTTTCTTAATGTCTCTGCATCATATACAACACCTTTTGTATAACTTACTTCATCGGGTCTATTTTTTTCGGACAGTTGGAACGAATATATATCCAAACCGCCATAACCTTTGTTGTAAACAGACGAAAAATATGCTTTATCACCTTTTGCATTTACAATTAAACCAAACTGGTCTTCGTGTGTATTTATAGGAAATCCAAGATTTTCGGGTGATGACCACATTCCTTCTGTATTTTTTCGAACTATAAACAAATCATATTTTCCCATTCCTGTGTGTCCGTTTGACGAGAAGTATAAAGTTTTATTGTCCTGATGAATAAAAGGTGATTGTTCATCATTTTTAGTATTAATTTTTTCGCCAAGATTTTCTGGTTCCGACCATGTTCCGTTTTTTTGTTTTATACTTTTCCAGATATCTTTTTTACCTTTTCCTCCAGCTCTGTTTGAGACAAAATAAAGAGTTCTTCCGTCTGACGAAAATGAAGGTTGAGACTCCCATGCTCTGCTGTTTACTGGTTTGCCAAGATTTTCTGGTTCAGACCATCCTTTTTTTGTTTTTATAGAATAAAAAATATCACAACTTCCATAACTTTTTCCGTGAAAATTCTCTCCAAACATATTGTCGCAAGATGTGAAAAATAAAATTTTTCCATCAGGTGAGATTGATTGTGCGCCTTCGTTTCCTGATGTATTTACAGGTTTTTGCATGTTCTTAGCAACAATCCATAGACCAGAATCCGATTTATTACTTATAAAAAAATCTTCTTGAATATCCTTTTGACTGGAAACCCCAGTTACACCTTTTTTTGGAACTCCAACTGTGTATATCAATGCTTGCTCGTCAACTGTCAATGTTGGCGAGTATTCATCTAAATTTGTATTTATGGAATTTCCTAAATTTTGAGGTTCGAACTTTACTGGATTTTTAATTGCATTTATTGCAAATAGGCATTTTTTTTTCAGATTATTTATTTCTGAAAGATATTTATCATTTGGTTTTCTTTTCTCAAATTCGATAATATGCTCTAAGGCATCTGAATATCTACCTATATAAAGTTCTGTTTTCGATAAGTTCAAATATGTAAATTTATTTTTTTCTGGATTTATTGAAATAGTTTTTTTTAGGCTATTAATTTTTTCTTCGTATCTCTTTTGCGAAGAAAAAATATCAGACATCAAATAATATACTTCAATAAAATTAGAGTCTTTTTTAATTGCTTTTTTTGCATCAATCAATGCTTGACCGTAGCTGTAATTACCGTAATGTTTAATTGATTTTTCAAAATATTTTATCGCTTTCCTTGATTTTGTAGAATATTTTTGAGCAATACAAATTTGAAAGACAAAAAATATAAACAAAAATAAAAAAGTTGTTTTTTTTACGATTGATATTTTCATAATGAAATACAATAAATTACTGTCGGAATGACTTTAAGCCATGCCGACAGTTTGTATGCAATTGTTTGATAGATAGTTATATCCAATTTTATGCGTGTAACCTTTTATTTTACAATAAAAGATTTATTAATAATTTCGTTATTTGTTTTTACTTTAATAATATAGTATCCAGAGCTTTCATTTTGCAGATTTATTTTTGTCATGTTCGAATTTATCATACCTGAACAAATAATTTTACCTGTTACATCAATAATTTCATAATTTGCTTTTTCTGAACATTTTATATTTAATTCTTCGTCTACAGGATTTGGATAAATAGAAATATTATCAGAGTTTATTTCATTTATTTCATTTGAACCGTCCATTATAACATTAATTGTTTTGTGTTCTGTAACATCAAAGACACCAGATGTTTCGGGATAATCAGGATGCGTAACTGTGTATGCATACTCGCCTCCAAAAGGCGTGTCATGAAATTGCGCTCCCATGAAACCAGTTTGTATTGTTTCACCGTTAAAAGTTACATCAGCCATGCTTATATTAGATTGAGTACTTGGGTCTTTTGCATAGAATGTTATAGAAAATACTCCGCTTAAAAAACTAAGTGTTGCCAGTGACTCTTCGTTTCCGTATATTGCTTGTGCAATGTAGTTATAGTTAGCTGTTTCTGTGATGTCTGTGTAATTTAATGTTGCTGCTGGGAGCGAAGCGATTTCTTCGAAATCTCTAAATATTTTATATCCAGTTACATCTTTCGATGCAGGCGCTGTCCATTCAAGTTCTACGGTAAAATCATCAAGTATTTCAGTATCCAACTCCGCTGTTAATGAAGCTGGTGCTTCTGGATAATTTTCGGTTTCTGCTGGTACAAAATTTCTTACAACAGCATTTCCGTACATAAATCCGTTTACATCATTTATACCATAATAACCGTTGTTCGAACCGCTCCAACCAAAATTAAATGAAAAAAAATCATTTTCATCGTATCCATCACAAACAAAAGCATGTCCGCCTTCTCCATCATTTCCACTATAATATACAGGTTTTCCAGCATCTAATTGAGGTTTTAATATACTGTTCATCCAACTTGTTGTGGAATATCCGCTTCTTTGTATATATTGAATAGATGAGCTATAGTTAAAATAACTTGTCATTGCATTTGGAACTAGATGCGAATATGTACCTGAGCCATCAGCTCCGTATCCCATATTTACTGAAACGCCAAGATGATATAATAAATGAGCCGTAAAAATTGTAGGTTCTGCATCAGGTATAAGGTTCCAAAAATATGTAGCTTCACCGAAATTAGCACTTTGAGTTCCGTAACCGTTAGCATAATAAGAATGCGTTCCTGTTCCATGCAATGGCGATTCCCAAAATTTCATTATAATTCCCATTGCCGTAGCAACGCAGCCTGCATAAACATGTCCACCAGAACCGCTAGCATCTTCTGGACACAAATCATTCCAACCATTGTCTTGGTTCCAAAGTATTTCGTCTGTCATTGGAGTTATAACTTTACCAGATACTGCTGGAACGAATTCATCAAAAGGTACATTATATTTTTTCCATTGCGCCGATATTTCATCATTTGCTTCTTTATAATTATTTCTTAAATAATTTATTTGGTTTACATAGTTCTGCATCCAACTTGTTATATTTTCAGGTTGATTTTCAGTAATATATTTTCCTTTTGTAGAATATCCTATTATAGGATAAAAAGCATCTTCGGCTGAAACAATTACAAAACCTTTTTCACCAACAACATCAAAAACATAATAATAAATTTCGCCATTTAATGTTTTTGAAAAAATATCTTCAAACATAATTTCATTTTGTTCAATTCCAGATTTTTCACTGTATAAATTCTTTGCTACAATCTCCACTGTTTCGATTCCTATTTCAGAAGCAAAAGAAAAATATGATATTGATAATAATATCATAAAAAATGTGTATTTAATTTTCTTCATAATAATTAAAATTTTAATTTGTTTATAAAATATAAATAAAAGTACTACTTTTCGAGCATTTTTTCCTTGTAATCATAAATATCAAATCCAGGTTCCAAATATTTTTTCTGATTTCTTTTATCTGTTCGAGCTACAAATTTAATACGTCAAATATCTGATTATCATTATAATCCTTTCGTATCATATTTACTGCTGTTTTTTATTTATCCTTTAAAACACCGCTTTCTTCTCCAATTTTTAAACCTTTCGCTATGCCAATTTTTTCTCGTTCTAAAAGGATCTTTTCAAAAAAATTCATTTTATTTTCTCCTTTTTTAGTATTTATAACTTTTTTAGCTTGTTGATTTTTTTTTGAGAATGCTCCTATATAATTCAAAATACTAACAGCTGTTTCTCTCATTTCAATCGGCGATAATGGAGCTATTACTTTATCTAAAACCATTTTAAATGTCTTAATAAATTTTAAATCATTGGTAATATCGAGCAAGATAAACAATGTAGCCCTTAATTTTAAAGAATCAAATAAATTCTCCATTTTTGCATTATCAAATTTGCTTATATCAACAGTTACTATCTTAAATTCTGGAATATATTCGTACAACTCTTTAGGAACATTTTTACCAAATATACTTCGCAATGGCTTTGTTTTCCATTTTGTTTTACCATGATAAAACAATATCATTATCGTAATTGAAGGAGTTTTTATTCCTTGTTTTAATTGAGTACTTATTGCTTCCGAGAAATAATTTAATAACTGAAATTTTATGTTTACATTTGGAACATAACTTTTGTGTTCAATTATTAAAGCAATTTTTACATTTTCATCATTGCCGTATTTACATGAATATACAATATCTGAATAATTCTTCTGCATCGCTGGAGTAAAAATATGTCTCTGGTGTTAGTTCTAAACTTTCAAAGTCTATTTTCTTTTTTATTACTCCAGATAAAACACCTCGAATAAACGAAACTGCTTCGGGTTTTCTTCGCAATAAATCAGATGCAAAAATATCATTCGGGTGGTTTGATTACTTCCATATTTTTTTATTTGTTAAATAACTTAGAACTTCTAATTACAGAGATACGTTTTTTTTTAATAGTTGCAAAAAAATAAAATTAAAAAAACAATAAAAGAGCCAGATTTGGCTCTTTTATCATTCTTATTTAATACATAATATTTTAAAACTACTTAATAATAACTTTTTTCGTAATTGTTTTATTTTCAGAGAAAAGTTTTATTGTATATAATCCGTTTGGTAAATCTTCAGTATTATATCTATAACTATTATTATTAATATTTTCAGAGAAAATTTCCTGTCCAACTATGTTGTAAATACTAATATTGTTTATTATTTCATCAGAAGTTATATTCATAATTCCGTTTACTGGATTAGGATAAATTTTAACTTCCATTTCAAGTTCACTGATTGAATTTGATGCTTGCCAATTATAAGTTGCATTTTCAATAGTTGCACCATTTTCACCAATAACACCGTTAACAGTTAAAATATAATTTGATAAATGTTCAAGTCCAGTAACACCTCCTAAGGTTACAGTATTTGTACTTGCATCAAGAGTTGCCGATGTAAATGTAACATCTTTTCCTGTTGCTATTGTATAATTTTCTATTGCTTCGGCAGAAGTTTGTTCGAGAGCATCAGAGAACTCAATCATTATTTCACTAAAATCATTAGCATTAGTAACATTAACAATTGAAGGCGGAGCATTGGATGTGTTCCTAGTCATTTCAACACCTTTTAGATACAAATAATTAGCCTGATCCATATCGTTTCCGTTTTGAAAATCAATCATCGCAATAACAAGTGGTAATTCAAATGTATTATCTCCGTTATCAATTACAACAGGAGAAGTTTGCGGGAAGAAACAAATATTTTGTGCACCTGTTCCTACAGTTAAATTTTGTCCTTCTGTATATTCCATTCCGTTATCAACATTCCAAGTACTGTAAATCATATTTGGAGAACCGTTTACTGAGTCTGGATACTGATAAGATTCAGACCATGTATAAAAAATATCTGTTCCAGATTCGTTTCTTGATATTTGAGCATGATACATAGTTGATACATCACCCCATGCAGCTTCAATAGATTCGATATAATCAATATATTCAACAGTCCAATCTGTTCCGTCTGTAGTACTAAAATCAACAAGGTTCAAATTAGGAATAGCTGGACTTCCATCTGTAAAAGTGATAAATGCATTATTCCACCAGCCCCAATTTATTCCGCCGCTACCGCCTGCACTTACTGTACATAATGCGTGCATTCTTCCGTTTGCATCAACAGTTACATCAATATCAGTAACATAAGGTCTCTGAGGATCGCCTTCTTCATGATATATGAAAGGTTCAAAAAAGCTTTCTAATGGAACTACATCAATAGCAGGTAATTGTGTCCAGTTTGCACCGCCGTCAGTTGTTTTCCATACATGAGGTGTAGGAACATCTTTTGTATCACTTACATCGGCATAATTTACAACAGCATATACAATATTGGCATCTGTTGGATGAACAGCTATATCCCAAGCATTAACAGCTTTATCGCCATCAACATACAAGAAATCTGGATTTATTTCCAAAAGACCAGCATCCCAAACAAATTGTGTTCCGTCATAAGTTGCTTTGTTCACATAGAAATCATCATAAGAATTATTATCATCATCGGCAGCATAATCAGTGGACATTGACCATGCAGTTCCGTCAGGTCCCATTTCCAATCCGTATGGATGGAAATCACTGTCATCACCATTATTACTTCCGTACCATTCGTTTGTTGTTGGGTTTGCTGTTATTGTTGCATCAGTTTGATAAGAATATCCCCATCCTAATGATGCTCCGTATCCCATAAGTGCTGGTCCGTTTGCAACAATTCTTGCGTTTGCAGGGTCTGTATTTCCTTCTGGATTATAAATTGAAATAGAAGGGTAACGACATTCAGCATCAAATGCTTCTGCTTGTTGTGATATCCATGCTTCTGTTGTCCATGTTGCTCCTCCGTCTGTAGAAAAATCAAAAGCAAGCTCTCCGCTGTCTCCTCCTCCTGCAAGTAACGCTCTGTGTGTAAAAACAACAGTGTTTATTGCTGAATTATACATAACCTGATGAGGCCCCGCCAAATAAATACCGTAAATATTTTGCGATGCTCCAATCGGTATGCCTTCCATATCTCTGTACGGCGGTGCAACTGTCTGGTTAGATTCTTCGTTGTCAAAAATCATCTTGTTCGAAACAAATTCACTTTTTTGTAAATTTGTTACTTTCTGTGCATTTATTGTAAATGCAAACAATACCAAAAATGATAGTGTAATTAACTTTTTCATAATCTTAATAAATTTTAATTAAATATTTTAAAAACTTTGCAAATATACAACTATTTTATAAATATAAAAAAATAAAAAAAATTTTTTTATGTCAAAAGCATTAAAATAATACTAATTTTGTATATATATTATAAAATCGACTGAAAATTTCTATTTTTGTAGAATGGAAAATAATTAGTATTGATTATAATTATTTTCATTGATTTGATAATTTAAAACATAAAAAATGTATATTTCATCACACGACATAATATCTTCTCTTGGTTTTGGAACGGAAGAAAATATCCAAAATATAATAGAAGGAAAAACAGGAATAGTAATAAATAATAACAAGAAATTGTCATCAGAACCAGTATATATTTCCGTAATTGATACAAAACGATTAGAAAGTTCGTTTGCACGGATAGACAAAACCAAAAATTATACTCGTTTTGAGAGTTTGCTAATTTTATCAATATCAAGAGCTTTAAGAACATCAAAGGTAAATATTTCCGATAGTAAAACGATAGTTATCATTTCAACAGCAAAAGGAAATATTGATTTACTTGAGAAGAAAAATAAATCTTTATTTGACACCGACAGAGTCCAACTTTGGAAATCTGCCGAGATTGTAAAAGATTTTTTCAAATGCTGTAACAAGCCGTTAGTAATTTCAAATGCCTGTATATCAGGAGTTTTAGGAATAATTGTAGCAAAACGTTTACTTGAAAACAAATTTTACGAAAATGCAATTATTGTCGGTGCCGATATACTCTCTGAATTTACTCTTTCTGGTTTTCTGGCGTTCAAGGCTGTAAGTAACAAACCATGCAAACCTTTCGATGCGAACAGAAACGGTATGTCGCCTGGCGAAGGAGCCGCTACACTAATAGTTACAAACGATAAATCAAAATCAGAATTTGATGGAATAATTATTTCTGGAGGTGCAAGCAGCAATGACGCAAATCATATATCAGGACCATCACGAACAGGCATGGAATTATCAACGGTAATGAAAAAAGCAATGAAAGATGCAAATACAAATTTCCATGAAATTGATTACGTCTCAGCACACGGAACGGCAACTTTATACAACGATGAATCGGAAGCAAAAGCATTGAATTTATGTAATCTTTCGGAAATACCAACGAACAGCTTCAAAGGATTTCTGGGACATACATTCGGAGCAGCAGGAGTTATAGAAACTATAATTGCAATTAGTTCAATTTATAATAATTTATTATATAAATCTTTGGGTTATTCAAGTCATGGAACAGAAAAACAAATAAATATTATTAAAGAGAACAAAAAAACGAAGTTAAAAAAAGTGTTAAAAACAGCATTAGGGTTTGGTGGTTGTAATGCTGCCATTGTTATTCAAAAAATAAATCATACAATCAGCAAAAACTCTTACAGCAATAATTTTTGTATAAAAACAATAAAAAAAGTTTCCATAAAAAAAGAAACTGTAACTATTAATAATAAGAATGTTCTATTTTTGAATAGTAATTTGCTCTTGGCTTTAAAGTTTGTTTATAATAGATATAATATTAAATATCCGAAATTTTACAAAATGGATATTTTAAGTAAACTTGCATTTTTGACAAGTGAAATTTTACTTAAAGATACTCTAATAACAAAAAAATATAAAGATGACGAAATTGCAGTAATACTTTCAAGCGGTAGTTCGTCTCTGCAAACAGATTATAATTACCAACAAACAATAAGTGACATCAGGAATTATTTCCCAAGTCCTTCGACTTTTGTTTATACTTTACCGAATATTATGGTCGGCGAAATTTGTATAAGGAATAAAATAAAAGGAGAAAATACAGTGTTTATCTCAGAGAATTTTGATAAAGAATTTATTTTTAGATATGTAAATCTCCTTTTTCAATCCGACAAAATCAAAGCATGTATAACAGGAAGAGTTGAATACGGTTATCCTAATGGAAACTATGAATCTAAATTATATCTACTTGAAAAACAATGAAAATACAATGTCAATTTTTAATTTTGAAGATGATTTGAAAAGAAATATTGACTATATGTTTTTTAATAAATAATAAATCAAGAGCATAACTTAAAATAGGTAAAAAAAACTAATTTTGGCGAAGATATTGATATTCCATAATATATTAATTTAAAAAAAATATGCTTATACGGTGTTTTTACCGACATTTATAAATATAATAGGTGAGGTAAAAACACAGAACAGGCGCAGAGAAGGTAATTATTAAATGTTATAAATAAATTCATTGAATAACATTACGTCTTTGAATTTCTTTTTTCTTAAACCTTTATATAATTGAATATCTCGTGTTAATAATGTTAAATTCATATCAATTGCAAGGGCAACGTAATTTGTGTCTTTTATATCAACATTTTTACACAATTTTTTTGCTTGTAGAATTGAATTTTCTTGTAAAATAAATTCAGGAATAAAATTTAACCGTGTAAATATGTTGTATGCAAAATCACGAAATTGCATTTTATCAAGTCTTGTTTTTTCTAAAATTACATTTTTATACAAATTCAATTCTATAATTGCAAACTCTGGCACGTAAAATTTAAAAAAATGAAGTGTATTGATATATTGAGATTTTCCACTTATCAAAATACTCATTAACACGTTGGCATCTGCTATGTAATCTGTTTTCATGAGCTTACTTTTAAAAATAGTTTGCTACCGTATTCATTCCATGCATTTTGTCGTGCTGTTTGCCATTTATTGTCAGTTATATCAATGGTTTGCAAATCATCTAATAACTCTTGTTTAGACAATTTGATGATAGCAAGGTTAAAATATTTTTCTAAAATATTTTCTATCTTATCCTTTCCATACATTTTTACAAGTTCATTTCCTACTTGCACTTTAAATTCTGTTGTATATTCCATAATATATTAATTAAAAAAAAATACGATTATACGGTGTTTTTACCGACATTTATAAATATAATAAGTGCGGTGAAAACACTGTACAGGTGCAGAAGTATTTATTTCATATATTTGTTAAAAACTTTATTGAAATTATTAATAGCTCCTGTATGTTTAAATAAAATGTTTTTATGTTTATCTAAAAGTATAAAGGATGGATAGCCACCAATATCTTTACAGTTTAAGCAAATATCATTTACAAAACCGATAAATCTCTTTTTTTCACCTAACATCAAGTGATTAACATGTCCATATCTATATAAATCAATTATAAAAGTATCTTCAAAGAAATCTCTTTCTTGCCAATACTGTTTAATTCTATTTATATTGATCCAATCATCGGAAGATACAAAATATATCTGCAATTTTTTTGTATTTGCGTAATATTGTAATAAACTTGGCATTTCAGAAACACAAGGTTTACACCAAATAGCATACATTACAATTAAAAAATATTTTTTTTGAGAAATTAAAATTAAATTTTCCAAAATGTTTTTATCAATAATTAATACTTTTGGATGCTTATTTTTTGTAGTAGCTAAGTCTGGCAAGTATTTAACTTTATTTTTATTGCTTAATTTGTTATATACTGGATTTATCAATGTTCCACATGAGGTGAAGAATAAAAAAAATACTATTATGATAAATTCATTTAATCCTTTGTAATTCATAATATTGATGTGTTCATCAGAAAACTACGCACTTTTGGATTGACCTTATAAAATTTTATTTGTAAGCAATTCATATTTTGTCAGAGAATAATAATAATAAAATTATACAATATTAGGTATTTTGATAGAGTCAAATAATGAAGATAAAATATAGAAATAAATAATAATATGTTGACAAATACGATTTATTTTGTATTACACAAATTACATTCCCATATTCAAAAAAAAATACAGGACTGTCTTTTGTGAAAATTATATTTTTATGAGTATAAAATATGCCATCAATTTAATCAAATGAAACTGCAATATTATAACCTCCGAATTCTCCTAAATTTTCATTATATTGATAAATCCCTTTTGGTATCTTAAAAGATTTATCATCCAATTCAAGTATTAACTCTTCTTCAACATCAAATAATAAGTCTTCATTACTTAAACCAGAAACTTCAGTAGATAATAAAAGTGTAATATTTGTATCTGTCTCATTAACAGTAATAATAACATTATCGCGCGAATTAATATTTGTTAACTTTGTTCCAGGTTCGATAACTTTTCTTTCAATGAAACAAATACCTAATCTGCTGAAACAATTGGTACTTTTCCTCCATAATCTTAGATTTATTGCAATCCCTACTTTACTTACATCACTCTTAAATAGAAGATAATCTGTATTTACTTCTTCTTTTTCAATTTCTTTTTCACAAGAAATTAATAATAACCCTGAAAAAATAACTGTCAAAATAATCAAATTTTTCATAACATTTTTTTTGTTTGTATTTCTATACAAATACAAACGCTACAAAGAAATATATTTTTTTTTTATAAACCAACTTTTTTTTATATTAATTTCTCAAAATCAAATTTTTATAAATAAATATTTTTTATAAGTTAATTTTTATTTTTTTTTGTAAAAAATATTAGACCATTTTCACCGTTGATATTGAATAGCTATTACGAGAAGAAAAGAAAATTCTTAATAAATCAAAATTTAAAATGAAAGAAAAACTAAGAGATTTTGCATTAACAACCGCCTCGCTGAAAAATAGAAACACTGTTTACCTTATTATAATTATTCTAATTATTACAGGCGGAATTACATACAAAAACATGGCAAAAGAGATGTTCCCTGATGTTGCACTTCCTACAATTATGGTGAACACCGTGTATCCGGGAAATACGCCAGTTGATATGGAAAACCTTGTAACACGTCCACTTGAAAAAGAAATTTATGTAGTAAGCGGAATAAAAAATATGAACTCAACATCATCGCAGGACAACTCAAATATTACAATCGAATTTAATTCTAATGTGGATATTAAGATTGCTTTGCAAGACGTTAAAGATGCTGTTGACCGTTCAAAAAGTGAACTACCAGATGATTTGCCTATCGACCCAATGGTCTCAGATATTGACTTCTCCGAATTTCCTGTAATAAATATAAACCTATCTGGCGATTTTAGTATAAACGAATTTAAAGAATATGCAGAATATCTGGAAGATAAAATCGAGGACATATACGAAGTATCAAAAGTTAATATAAAAGGAATAGAAGAAAAACTTATACGCCTAAATCTGGACAAAAATAAAATGGATGCCTTTCAGCTTTCGTTCAACAATATAGAAAATGCAATTGCTTACGAAAATATGGCTGTCTCAGGAGGAGACCTAATAATTGGAAACACAAGACGTTCTGTTCGCACATCAGGAGAATTTAAAAATCCAGACGAACTAAATAATATTATTGTAAAAAAAAATAAAGGAAATATTGTTTATCTGCGCGATGTGTTGCAGGACGGCAAAGTTATAGATGGATACGAAGACGTGATGAGTTTGGCACGTCTGAACAGAGAACCGGTTGTGTCTTTGCAGGTTGTCAAAAAAAGCGGCGAAAACCTTATATATACATCAGAACAAATTTTGGAAATTGTCGAAGAAGCACAAAAAAAAGTCCTTCCCAAAAATCTGTCTGTTACAATTACAAACGACCAATCAGATGTAGTACGCAAGATGATTGAAAACCTTGAAAACAACATCATTATGGGAATTTTATTTGTAATGTTTGTTCTTTTCTTTTTTCTCGGATTTCGCAATGCTATGTTTGTAGGAATGGCAATACCTATGTCAATGTTTATTTCTTTTGTTATACTTGGAGCTATCGGTTCTACAATAAATATGATGGTGCTTTTTAGTTTGATACTTGCGCTTGGTATGTTGGTTGACAACGGAATTGTTGCTGTTGAAAATATTTTTAGATTTATCCAACGCGGACACAGCCCTTTTGAAGCAGCAAGACTTGCCGTAGGAGAAATTGCTTGGCCAATAATTGCATCAACAGCAACTACACTCGGAGCTTTTATTCCTCTAATATTTTGGCCTGGCATGTTTGGTGAATTTATGAAATTCCTACCTATAACACTTATTATTGTTTTATCATCATCGCTGTTTGTTGCTCTAATAATTATTCCTGTTTTTACTGTTCTATTCAAAACAAAAGAACAAACAAAACCACCACGAAAACGAACTTTTATACTCACAGGAATATTTGCCGGAATAAGTGCATTACTATATATTCTCGGAATTAACGGTGTAGCAAGTTTTTTTGGAATAATTGCAATAATAACTATTCTTAATTATTTGATTTTTTTTGATTTAAGTATCTGGTTTCAAAACTCTTTACTTATAAAGTTAGAAAAATTTTATTTGAGAATATTAAATTTTGTTTTAAGCGGAAATAATCCAAATAAATTTTTAATAGGAACTATTGCATTACTTATTGTAACTTTTATATTTTTCGAAATACGTTCGCCTTCCGTAAATTTATTTCCGGGAAGTGAACCTCAATTTTTTATAGTGAAATCAGAACTACCGATTGGTAGTAATATTACGGCTACCGACAGTATTTCAAAACTTATTGAAGAAGATATAGAAAATATTGTTAAACAAAATAATTTTGAAAAATACGTAAAATCTACACTCACAACGGTTGGAAAAGGTGCTGTCGGCGAAAATGAATTTGTAATAGGAAATACACCAAATAAATCTGTTACAACAGTTAATTTTGTTGATTACGAATTTAGAGACGGAAAAAAAACATCAGATTTGATGAAAATTATTAGCGATTCTCTTATCGGAAAATATCCAGGTGTGATTGTATCCGTAGAGAAAAATAATATGGGGCCATCAACAGGAAAACCTATAAATATTGAAATGTCTGGTGATGATTTTGATAAATTAATCAATCTGGGCGACTCTGTAATAACAATTATAAACAACGCAAATATAGAAGGAATAGAAGGTCTTAAAATGGATTTGGATTTAGGAAAACCAGAACTTTTAATAAATATTAATCGTGAAGCGGCTATGCGTTTTGGATTATCAACTGGACAAATTGCTGGAACAATTAGAACGGCTCTTTTCGGAAAAGAAGTTTCCGATTATAAAGTAGGCGAAGAAAAATATCCAATACAAATACAACTCGCTCCGCAATACAGAAACAATATAACAACTCTACTTAATCAAATTATAACTTTTCAGAACAAACAAGGGAAATTTGTTCATATACCTGTTTCGGCAGTTGCAGATTACAGTTATACAACATCTTACAGTGCTATCAAACGTATTGATAACGGACGTGTATTGACGGTTTATTCAAATGTTTTGGAAGGCGCAAACGCTACGGCTATAAATAATGAAATATCAAAAATCTTGGATAATTACGATTTCCCAGAAGGATATGAATACGATTTGACAGGCGAACAACAAGACCAAAAAGAGACATCTGATTTTCTTGGTAATGCTATGCTTATGGCTATTGCTTTTATTTTGATTATTTTGGTAACGCAATTTAATTCTATTGCCAAACCGTTTATAATTATAACAACTGTTCTTTTTAGCACTATCGGTGTGTTTGGTGGCATTACAACATTCGGAATGGATTTTATAATACTGATGACAGGAGTTGGTATTATTTCGCTTGCTGGTGTTGTCGTAAACAACGGCATTGTTCTGATTGATTATATAAATTATCTTAAACAGTTGGAGAAGGACAAACGTGGACTTGGTGCCGAGGATAATTTACCTTTTGAAGACATTTTACCGATAGTTATTAAAGGCGGTCAGACTCGTTTGCGTCCTGTTTTGCTTACAGCAATAACAACTATTCTTGGACTTCTTCCAATGGCAACTGGTATGAATATTGATTTTGCTGGAATGCTTTCAGACTTTTCTCCGAATATATATTTCGGAGGCGATAATGCTGATTTTTGGGGACCAATGGCATGGACGGTTATTTTTGGACTTACATTTGCAACATTCCTTACGCTGATTTTAGTGCCTGTTATGTATCTTATTGGTAATAAAATAAAAATAAGATTTGCAACTAGTAACAAAAATATAAATACAGATAATATATATTAGACTGATTTACATAGATTTATATATTTTTAACAAAATTATAATAAAAATCAAACAACAATATTTTTGCTCATATTATGAGAGCTGGCACAATATATGTAATATAATTTTTGAAAACATTTAACAGTAAAAAAAAATGCAAAAAAGTTACAAAATATTGCTTGCTGAAGATTTTGAGCCGGGCAGAAAAATAATGTCTGAAATATTAGAAGCACTCGGATACGAACATCAAACTGCATCAAATGGTTTTGATGTAATATTTGCAATGAAATACACAAATTTCGACCTAATATTATTAGATTTACAAATGCCTATGCTTGACGGTTTTGAAACATTAGAACATATCCGTCGGAATATGAGCTTCCCTAAAAATAATACACCAGTAATTGCAATGACCGGAAGAGAGTACGCCAGCGAACTATTGCAAACTTATAAATCGGAAGGATTTGATGGAATAATAGAAAAACCGTTCTCACTTGATAGTCTTGATAATTTAATAAAAAAAACACTCAAAGAAGGAATTAAAGAAATTGTTTTTAACTAAAACAACCGTAATTATCAGACATTTAAGATATATAAAAATGATAAATTTTAAAAATAATTTAGTAAGAATAATATCAAGCCACAACAAAAATTTTTGTTATGGCTCGATGTTCTTCGTATGATTTAAATAAGACTTTTACTCATCAATTCTTTTAACATTTATTGCGTGTGGCCCTCGTCTGCCTTCAGCAATTTCAAATTCTACTTCATCTCCTTTGTCAAAAATTTCATAGTCTTCGTCATCAGTATTTGAGTAAGAATGATGAAGAAATACATCACTACCTTCCTCCGTATTAATAAACCCAAAGCCTTTTGTGGAATCATACCATTTAATTCGTCCTCTCATAACTGTTTTTTCTACTTATAACATATTTTGTTGAAATTTGTATAAGTTTCCAAATTTCATAATTTTGTAAAATAACTATATAATTCAAATAATATGAAACGAGAAACTTACAACAAAGATACAAAATTAGAAATAATTATCAAAAAAAATCATAAAATCATTATTTTTTTTGAAGAGTCTTATAACAAAAAAATAATAGTACACGATATAGGAAAAAAAAATATGTTTTATTATACCATTTCAACAACCACAGCTGATGCTCCGCCACCTCCATTACAAAGTCCAGCTACACCATATTTTGCATTTTTTTGTTTTAATACGTTCAATAATGTTACAATTATTCTTGTTCCAGAAGCACCAAGTGGATGTCCCATCGATACTCCTCCGCCATTGATATTTACTTTATTTACATCTAATTTTAGTTCTTTAATCGCCGCAAGCGCAACAACAGAAAATGCTTCATTTATTTCGTAATATTCAATATCTTTTTGTGTCAAACCAGCTTTTTTTATTGCTTTACGAATAGCTTTTGCTGGAGCAGTTGTAAACCACTCAGGTGCTTGCGCTGCATCTGCGTAAGCAATAATTTTTGCAATTGGTTTTACATCAAGTTCTTCGGCTTTCTCTTTGTTCATAAGTATTATTGCAGCGGCACCATCGTTTATTGTCGATGCGTTTGCAGCGGTTACTGTTCCATTTTTTTGAAACACAGGACGCAATGTAGGTATTTTTTCAAATTTTACGTTCTTATATTCTTCATCAGTATCAAAAATAATAGTTCCTCTTCGTGTTTTTATCTCAACAGGTACTATTTCATTTTTGAATCTGTCATTCCCAACAGCATCGGCACTTCGTTTATAAGATTGAATCGCAAACTCATCCTGCTCCTCACGAGTAATATTCAATTCCTTAGCACAAAGCTCAGCTGCAACACCCATATGATAATTGTTGTAAACATCAGTAAGTCCATCTTTTATCATTCCGTCAATAAGTTTTCCATCGCCGAGTTTCTTTCCAAAACGCATATCAGAAACATAATGAGGTATGGCAGACATATTTTCCATTCCTCCAGCAACAACCACATTATTATCACCAGTAATAATTGTCTGAACACCAAACATAACAGCTTTCATTCCAGAAGAACAAACTTTATTAATAGTCGTACAAGGTACTTTATTCGGAATACCAGCAAATATTGAAGCCTGACGCGCTGGTGCCTGACCAAGATTTGAAGATATTACATTTCCCATAAAAACCTCATCAATAACTTCCACATCTATACCAGACTTTTTAACAGCTCCTTTTATTGCAATTGCGCCGAGTTGGGTCGCAGAAACACGAGCCAGAGAACCTCCAAAACTTCCAAGTGCAGTACGAACAGCAGATACAATGAATACTTCTTTCATATTATTTTTATTTATTTTAAAATATTTAATATATTTGCAAAAATAAACAAAAAATATTTATTAAAGAAAAGAAATTATGATTGTAAAACATAAAGAAATTATAACCAAAGAATTAAACATCACAGGACAACAAGTTGAGAACACCGTTGAACTGATAGACGAAGGTGCAACAATACCTTTCATAAGTAGATATAGAAAAGAAATGACAGGTAGTCTTGATGAGGTTCAGATAACAACAATAAAAGATATTTACGAAAAACTTTTAATACTTGAAAAAAGAAGAGAAAGTATTATCACAACAATTGATAAACAAGGTAAATTAACAAAACAATTAAGAAAAAAACTTGAAAAAAGCTACGATTTAACAGAATTAGAAGATTTATATTTGCCATACAAACAAAAAAGAAAAACTCGTTCAACAAAAGCAAAAGAAAAAGGTCTAGAACCTTTGGCTAATATTATTTTAGTACAAAAAGAAAACGATGTAGTATCGCTAGCATCAAAATTTTTGAACGAAAATGTTAAAAAAGAAGACGAAGCTTTACAAGGAGCAAGAGATATTATTGCAGAAAAAATTAATGAAAATAAAACAGCAAGAGGAATAGTTAGAAGAGAATTTGAATATAAAGCTTTTGTGAAAGCAAAAGTTGTGAAAGCAAAAAAAGAAGAAGCAGTAAAATATAAAGATTATTTTGATTATGAAGAGGCGCTGCGAAAAATACCATCGCATAGATTGCTTGCGATAAGGCGAGGCGAAAAAGAGGGTTTTTTAAGTGTTTCTATTAGTCCAGATATTGAACAAGTTCTACAAAAATTAAATAAATTTTTTGTGAAACAGAATACAGAAGCATCTTATGAGGTTGGCATTGCTGTAAACGATGCTTATAAAAGAATGCTCAAACCTTCGATAGAGAACGAGTTTGCAAAAAATTCAAAAGAAAAAGCTGATAAAGATGCAATTAATGTGTTTGCAGATAATTTGCGTCAACTTTTGTTGGAGGCTCCTCTTGGCGAAAAACGTATCTTGGCTATTGACCCTGGTTTCAGAACAGGTTGCAAAATTGTATGTATAGACGAAAATGGTAATCTTCTTTATAATGAAACAATTTATCCGCATCCACCTCAAAAAGATACATTTCAGGCTTCAAGAAAAATAACGTCACTTGTAAAAATATACAAAATAGAAGCAATTGCAATCGGAAACGGAACAGCAAGCAGAGAAACAGAAGATTTTATTCGCAACAAAGTAAGACTTGATAATGACATAAAAGTATTTGTTGTAAGCGAAGACGGAGCATCTGTATATTCGGCATCTAATGTTGCAAGAGAAGAATTTCCAGAATATGATGTAACAGTTAGAGGTGCCATATCGATTGGAAGAAGGCTCGCCGACCCGCTTGCTGAACTCGTAAAAATCGATGCAAAATCAATTGGAGTAGGACAATATCAGCACGATGTAGATAAAAAAATGCTGCAAAAAAGTTTAGATAATGTCGTAGAAAGTTGTGTAAATTCTGTTGGTGTTAATTTAAATACGGCAAGCAAACATTTATTAACTTATGTCTCTGGACTTGCCGATAAACTTGCACAAAATATTATTGACCACAGAAAAGAAAAAGGTGCGTTCAAATCGCTAATACAACTAAAAAATGTAAAACGTATAGGAAATAAAGCATACGAACAGTGTGCTGGTTTTTTGAGAATACGTAACGGTGAAAATCCGCTTGACAATACTGGCGTACATCCAGAGTCGTATAATATTGTTAAAAAAATGGCTAATGATGCTGGAGTTGATATAAATAAATTTATTAAAAACTCTGAACTTAAAAAGAACACAAACCTGCAAAAATATATAAATAACAAAGTTGGTATGCCTACGTTAAAAGATATTATGCAGGAGCTTGAAAAACCGGGAAGAGACCCAAGAAAACAAATAAAAGTTTTTGAATTTTCAAACAGCGTTCGCAAAATTGAAGACCTTGTAGAAGAAATGATATTACCTGGAATAATTACAAATATTACAAATTTTGGTGCTTTTGTGGATGTTGGAGTAAAACAAGACGGACTTGTACATATTTCGAATCTAAAAAATGCTTTCGTTAGCAATCCGCACAATGTAGTAAAACTGCATCAACACGTAAAAGTAAAAGTTATAAGTATTGATATACAAAGAAAAAGAATAGGACTGAGTATGAAATTAGTGGTTAGTGGTTAGTGGTTAGTGGTTAGTGGTTAGTGGTTAGTTCTTAGTTCTTAGTCGTTATGTTTGTAAAATAGTAATTACTTGATTTTCAGTACTTAAATATTTTGATGCGTCTGCCATAGAGGTCAATGAATAAATTTAAATTGTAAGAAAAATACGAGATATAAATTGAGATTGAAAAAAATTGAAAAAAAATTTGTTTTATTTAAATTAAGTTTTTATTTTTGCAACGTGTTTTTAAGGAGAGATGGCAGAGTGGTCGAATGCGGTGGTCTTGAAAACCATTGTACCGAAAGGTACCGGGGGTTCGAATCCCTCTTTCTCCGCAATTATTATGCTGTAGTTTGTATTTAATAAATACTTCTACAGCATTTTTTGTTTTCTGAATATGTAATCATTAAATAATAAATTCGTATTCTGTATAAATTAGTTTTTGCTTCTTACAGTTTTACAAAAGTTACTAATAATATGACATGCATCAAAATATTTAAGTGCTGAAAATCAAGGAATTAATATTTTGAAAAAATAGATAACAAAAACTAACCACTAACAAATAGCCACTAACAACTAAAAAATATTACCTATTCCTGCCGTATGCTTCGTGACTTGATACCCAGTCGGAGGAAGAGATAGCAGAGGCAAGAGATATTTCACCAGCAAGCACAACTGCTGCAATAATCTCGGCGAGCTTATTTACTTTTCCTTTTCCGTAGCAATCCAATAATTCCAGTGATTCTTTCTGCGTGGCAAGGCTCGTTCCACCACCGAAAGTTGCTACAATCAACGAAGGAATTGTTATTGATATATAAAGGTCGCCATCGTCGGTGAGTTCCGTATAAAGAATTGCAGCAGATGATTCAGAGACGTTTGCAACATCTTGTCCAGTGGCTATAAACATCGCCGTTATTCCGTTAGCAGAGTGTAAACCGTTGTTGTTTGCCCCTGAAAGTATTGCACCGACATTAGCTACAAGTCCGTGATATGCAAGGTTTTTGGGGTCGACTCTCATGCGCTGTAATAAGACGCTTTTTTTTACAACTGCTTCGGCGACAATACGTTTACCACGTGTTCGCATTATATTTATTTGTGATGCTTTCTTGTCGGTAGCCAAATTCGACTCAAGATAAAAATGTTTTATCGGAGCGGCTTTATAATTTTCAATAATCCAACTGCAAGCAACAAAAGTGGCACGTCCAACCATGTTTTGTCCAGCGGCATCACCGGTTGAGAAATTAAATCTAAGATATGCAAATTTACTTGCCAAGATACTATCTATATATTGTAGTTTTGCAACACTCGAAGTAGCCTCAGCCTGTTCTCTTATTTTATCTATATTAGCATCAACCCATTTAATAAATTCTCGTGAATATCTGGCATTGTCAAAAACAAATACAGGTGCTCGTTGCATTGCATCGCCAATAACAGTGCATTTTACGCCTCCACTTTCGTTAAGAACCTTAATTCCTCGATTATAAGATGCAACAAGAGTTCCTTCAGCGGTCGCCATAGGAACAATAAATTCACCTTTTGCATGTTCACCGTCAATTTTTATTGGACCAGCAAAACCTATAGGAATTTGTGCAACGCCAGTAAAATGCTCACAATTTCCTGCTACCATGTGTGGGTCGAAAGAATAATGTTTTATATGGTTTAACTTTTTACCAGTATAATTTTCAACAAAATCCTGTCTTTTTTTAATTATTTCGTCAGAATAATCATCGTTGGAATCTCTTGGAATTTTCACTTCTTTTTTTTGATATTTCTGTAGAGAATCATCAACTCTGAAATCCAATTTGCCAAAAGGTTTTGCATGAAAAATAAATTTTAATTTATAAGTTCCAACAACAAGCGGTGTTATTTTTGCGTATATATTAATAACCTTTCTCAACGGAAAATCAATAAAATTATCTTTTGAAATTTCACTCGCAGGAATAAGTTTGTCATCGCCAGTATTAATAAATATCTTATCAGGCGAAACTTCTGTTTCGCCAATCCTTATGTAATCAAGTCCTGTAAGTTTTGCATCTTTTAGTCTGTTTTTGACCGAAAAACAAACTCCTTCATCAGTATTTTTCAAACTGCCGTTTGTGTATAACTGTTTTAATAATAGTTTTGGTACTAATCTCATATTTTTTTTTTATATATTTTGGAATTAATTCTTCGTTTTGTAGTTTTTATAATTAATAAATATTTTTGAATTTTTGCACTAAATATTATGTTGTTACATGCGTTTGTGCGGTGAAAACACTGTACAGCTTGCATGTAAAGGTTTATTATTTTTTTAAAAAACCATATTTATATATTTTAGGTTCTATTTTTTTCGCCAATAATTTTAATTTATTTCGTAAATCTTTAATAAGTTTTGTATAAATAAGATCATTACTTCTGTTATTCATTCGTCCTTTTGCACTTTTTCCCTGAAAATGCGCACGGATATCATACAACGAAGCATTTACATTGCAATAAAGTTGTGTGTGATAATAAATCCAAATCTCACGACCTGCATTAAAAACATTTTTAGATTCATCAGAAAATTCTAAACTTTCTGTTCTGACTTTTTCTTTTCCTAATAAATCACCGTTTCTATTTGCTTTTAATTTTCCTTGAATAAATTTCACCATAAAATTACTTTCAAATTTCTCATGAGAATTTACTTCATTTTCTGTAAATGGTATCCAGTGGTTTGTAGTATTTTCTGATGAAATCCTATTTTGCCCATGAAATAAAGCAAAAGATAAGCAATCATTTTGAAATTCTATATCTTTTTCCCATTTCTTTTTTGGGTGCAAAAACTGGTCTCTATCATTTATCCATGTAGATGGAATAATATTTTGCACTGTTAAATAAACAGAACTTGCAATAATATTACATTTATTTATATTACAATAAAAATTTGTTGCTCTACTTTCTGATGAAGTTAAAAATACTAATGATTTATTTTGAAAATCATTTCTGCCCATACTAATATAGCCAATTATATCGTTTTTAATATTTTGTAAAGATAACCATTTATTAATTTTTATTAAACTATCATAAGAA
>JAOZMB010000044.1 GCA_029934515.1 Bacteroidales bacterium | reverse complement strand
TCATAAAGTCCATAACCATTGGGACTTTTTTGACCAACAGGTTTAGTGCCTTTATAATTTGTTGTTACAGTGTACCAAGCTACATTTTCAATATTATCACTTCCGGCATATTTGTAATCTTCTCCACCTTTTGCGGCATATTCCCATTCTGCTTCTGTTGGGAGTCTCCACGTCTTTCCAGTTTTTTTGCTGAGCCATTTTGCATAAGCTACTGCATCGTTCCAAGTAACATTTATCACAGGACGAGAGCCACGACCCCAACCGTTGTCACTCGGTTTGCTTCTTCCCGTTGCATCACAAAATTTATCATACTCAGCAAATGTTACCTCATATTTCATAATCGCAAAATTACTTACAGTAACAGTGTGCGGAGTTGCATTGTTGCAATCATCGCTTCCCATCGTAAATGTTCCTCCTTGTATTCCTCTCATTTTTATGTTAAGACCCGCATCAGTTACCGTAAAATCCTTAAAAGTCGGTAAACCTATTTTTTCTCTTAACGCGTTAATATCGTCTCTTTTAATGCTTCCTTTTTCAATACCCATGTTTTTTAGCACTGTGTTCCAAGCGCCTGGTATCAGGTCTTTCCCAAATTCGCTTTCAACAATTTTATTGTATTTTGTTAAGTTTTCTTTAAGTTTTATTTCATTAATTTCCATCAGCTCTTTTTTACGTTTTCTTCTTTCTTCTTCTGCTTTCTGTTTTTTTAGTGCTAATTCATTTTCTTTCTTTTTTCTTTCTATTTCAGCCTGTTTTTTTAATGCAAGTAATTTTTCGTTTTCTCTTTTACGTTTCTCAATAATTTCCAGCATTTTATCAAGGTCTCCTTCGCCGTCAGCAACATTTTTTTTCATATCTGCAATTTGTCTGTCAAGTGCATCAATTTCGGCTTGTTTTTTTTCTAGTTCAATATTTTCTTTTTCAAAATTTTCTTGTTGTTCTATTTGTTTTTTTAATCTGTCATATTCTTGTTGTTTTTTCTTTTTTTCTTTATTGCTAATATTTTGTTTTAGTTCCTTTGCAATTTGTTCTTTTTGTTTTCTAATTTCTTCTAATTCTTCTGTGCTATATTCAGGCACAAACGTAAAGCTTTGTGTTATTTGAGAATATGCTCCGGGCGTTTGTTTTCCGTCTGTTAAAATAAGTACAGTATTTGTTATTCTTGATTGCAAAAGATTAACATCTAATCCGGGAGTTTTTATATGTTGTAAAAAAGCTGTTGTAAACGGGCTGTTTTTACTTGTTCCGTATCCGTCTCCTGCCACGTCTCCCGCTTTTGTTGCGTACATTATAAGGCTTCCTGCTGGTGCGTTAATTGAGGCGAGTCCTTTTAATTTTCCTCCTCTGTTGCTTTCTATCGGGTTGTCTCTGCATGCGTCTAACACTATTAGCGAGAATTTCACTTTGTTGCTTTCCATTTCAGCTACCACTTCGTTTACATTTATTGCTCTGTTAGGCACTTGTGTTATTTTGCTAATTTGTGTGCTTGCTGTTCTTCCTATAGGTATAAGGAAGTTACTTCCGTCGATTTGCATTCCGTGTCCGGCGAAAACAAATACCGCGACACTTGCTTTTTTCATTTTTTCAGCGAATCTATCAATTGCTTCTGCCATTTGTTCTTTGTCTGCATCAATAACTTTCTCCACAATAAACCCCATACTTTCAAAAGCATCAGCTACTGCATTTGCATCGTTCTTAGGGTTTTCCAAAGGCATATCCGGATATGCAGAATTACCTATTACAAGGGCAATATGGTCTTTCTTATCGTATCTTTTTTTTATAAACCCTCTGTCTTTTTGAGCGAATATTGTGCTTGTGCAACATAATATTGCCAAAATAAATGTTGTTGTTTTCATTACTGTTATTTTAAATTATTAATTATTATTCAATACAAATGTAAAAAAATAAATTATTTATTCTGAAAAAGAATTTTTATTTTGATATTTTTTTTATCTTTGTAAAAAAATATTTAGTTAAAATAACTGTTATGAAAAATTATGAAATTGTACCTAATCCTATTTATGATAATGTTTTCAAATATTTACTCGAAGACAATGAATCTGCAAGAATAATATTATCAGTTCTGTCTGGTAGAGATATTATAAAATTAGAATCCGATACTGGCAGTTACACGGAAAAGATGACTGAATTGGATAAGAAAATAAAAATAGAAAAATTAGAAAGAAAAGCTGTTCTTAAAAAACAAAAATTAAAAAAATCTGAATGGGAATTAATAAATACTGAATTGAAATTACAAAAAATCAAGTTGGAAAATCCATATACTGGCACTGATATAGTACGTGGTCATCTTGATTTTATAGCAACTGTAAAAAATAATCTCGGTGTGGAGGAGTTAATAATGATAGAGCTTCAGAAGGAAAAGAAGCCAGAAGATATTTTTCGTTTTAAGCGTTATATTGCTGGTAAATTTACAAGACAAGTAGAAAGGACAGTAATAAATAATCGCACCAAAGTACCTGAGACAAAATTAGTCAGTCTTCCTATTTTGCCTATTTTTATTTTAAATTTTAAAATAGAAGATGATATAAAAGACCTCGTCCTTCATACCAACAACATAACAACTGGTTTATACACTAATAAGATTTTAGAAAAGCCTAATGATTTTATAGATAATTTAACTTATGGAATAATAATCGTTCAGTTGGCACATATAAATCAGATTAAGGGAAAATTAGATATTTTTAAATCAGATTCTAAATTAATTAATACCTACAGATTATTAAGTTTGTTTGATCAAGGTTTGGTTTATAATAATAATCCTCATCGTTTACGTTACGATTTAGACGAAGTTCCAAAAAAATTTAAACGTATAGTTCGCAGGTTAAAATCTGCCGCACTTGAAAACCCAGATTTAGAGGAACAAATGTACGCAGAAGATGAATATTTAGAAGCATTAAAATATAAATCTAGATTGATAAACAATCTAAAAAAAGAATTGGATAAAGAAAAATCAATAAGACTTAAAGCAGAGGCAGAGAAACAAATATTAAAACTTTTTTATATAAAGCGAATGTCTGTTGAAGAAGTTTCAAAAAAATACAATATAAGTATTGAAGAGATAGAAAAAATACTTGGTATGAATTGAAAAAAAAGCTGAAATATTTTACAATTAAAATAAATCTTATGAAAAAGACCTTATTATTAAATTTATTAATTTTATTAAATTTGATTATTGTTGCCCAGCCAGCTCCTCCTTCTAATTTGTTTGGAGTTGATTTACGAGAATGGCTAAAACAAAATTGGTATGATTCATATCATAATTCTCTTGGCTATTCAGATGCAAGAAAACAAATGTACAGTTATATAGACAAAAAAAATGACGGTAATGTATATTGTGTTTATACTGGGTTTAATCAGCCGGGAGATTATGTTTCGTTTCTTGACCCCATAAATTGTGAACATACAGTTCCTCAGAGTTGGTTCTCACAAGGCGAGCCAATGCGTTCTGATATACATCACCTTTACCCGACACACGAGGACGTAAACTCTGCAAGAAGCAATTTTCCATTTGATGATATTACAGATAATCAGACTGATGCATGGTATATAGTAAATTCAAGCAATACTGGATTAATGGTTTTAAACAACATACCAAGTTCAAATATTGATGCCTACAGCGAACTCAAAACAAGTACAAAATTTGAACCACGAGAAGACCATAAAGGAAATGCGGCACGTGCAATATTTTATTTTTATACAATGTATCCAAATGCCGCTGGATATATTACAAATATTGCTGATTTGAGTCTGCTATACGAATGGCACTTAAACGACCCTGTTGATGATTGGGAAACACAGAGAAATAACAGAACAGAAGACAGACAGGGAAATAGAAATCCTTATATTGATTATCCAAATATTGTATGCAAGGCTTGGGATATTGATTGTTTGGAACTGTTGCAATTTACATCGGTACCAGTAACAGTGGCAACGACAAACACGAATTATGTATATAATATTTTTTTTGAAGGCGAAAATGCAGAAATAACAGCTACGGAAATTCCTGATTGGTTATATTTAACAGAAGAAACAGATTCATACGCCGTATTATCTGGTGTTCCTCTTGCCGAACATATAGGTGAAAATAGTGTTGTGCTTTCGATATCAAACGGTGAACAAACAATTAATCAAGAATTTATAATAAATGTTTCGGATAATAATATTTTAATAGATATTGATTTTACTGAATGTCCGCCAGCAAACTGGACTTTTTACAACAAACAAGACGCAAATAATTGGTATTGCGAAAATGATTATATTGCAGTAAATGCTTACGGTGGCAACGAAACTTGTAATGAATGGTTTATATCAAGAGAATTAGACCTCGAAGAATACTCTGCTAAAATTTTATCATTCAATACGTGGACAGCTTATTCTGACAGTCAGCACCCAAGATTAAAAGTAAAATATTCAACAAATTATACTGGAAACGGAAATCCAGAAAATGCAACTTGGACAAACCTGAACTATAATTATCCAATTGCGGGTTCGCAAACGTGGACATCTTCAGGTGAAGTCAGCTTGTCGGCAATAGAAATAAATCCTGTTTATATTGCATTTCAATATACATCTTCGGGAACAGAAGCGGGTACATCAACTTTTTGGAAACTTGATGATATATTATTGACTGGAAATTATAGCAATACTGTTGATTTTGCAAATGAAAAAATTAAAATATTCCCGAACCCAAGTAATAAATTTCTAAATATTGAAAATATTAATAAAAATAACAAAATATTTATAGTTGATATATTGGGTAAAAAAATTATTGAAACATATAATAAGCAAGAAAATAATATAAATATAAATATACAAAAACTACAAAAAGGAATATATTTTATCATTTTTGAAAAAAACGGATTTATATCATCAAGGAAGTTTATAAAAAAATAATCGTTAATATTTTACTAATATTGAAAATCAAAATATGAATATTAAATCAAAAATCAGTATATTCTTAATTTTTATAATATTTTCTTTTTCGGCTTATGCGCAGAAAGAGAAAAATATTAAATACGACAAAGATAGTGAAATTGTTGTTAGAACATCAAATGATATTGAGAAATATAAAAATGACAGTGATTTTGATTATGACCGAGAAATTACAAAATCTCCGATAACATTTATGCAATATATTGGGTATTGGATAAACAAATTTTTTAGTATTCTTGGAGACGGAAGAATAATTTCATGGATTTTTTATACAATATTAGCAGTAGTACTTATTTTTGCAATAATAAAATTATTTGGTATTGATTATCAAACACTTTTTTACAAGAACAGAAAAGTGGCAGGCGGTGTAGGTATTGAAGTCTTCGATGAAAATATTCATATTATTGATTTTAATAAAATTATTACAACTGCAATTGGAGAACAAAATTATAGAAAAGCTGTTAGATATTTATATCTAAAATTGCTTAAAACATTAACTGACAACGAAATAATTGAATGGAAAATAAATAAAACAAATAGAGATTATAGAAGAGAAATAAGAAAAAGTAAATATAGTAAAAAATTTTATAAACTAACTTTTACTTATGAATATACATGGTACGGTGAGTTTGATATTAATAAAATTCAATTTGATAAAATACACATTGATTTTAATAATTTTTATGATAAAATTTAATAAAGTCCATATTTTATTCAAATTTTATTACTCTTGAAGGATTGATTTTTGAAATTAACATTGCCGGAAATAATAAAGATAATGCAGTAATAATCATCGTTCCAATATTTAATAAAACAAGATAAACAATATCTAAATTTACAGGTACTGTATCGACATAATATGTTTTGGGGTCGAGTGTTATTATTCCAAAATATTTTTGTATTAACAATATTAATATTCCAATAATATTTCCTAAAATTAGACCTTTTCCTATAAGATGAATGCCATAATAAATAAATATTTTTTGAATTTTAAAGTTCTCCGCGCCGAGTGCTTTTAGAATACCTATCATACTTGTTCTTTCAATAATAATTATCAGTAAACCAGAAATCATATTCAACATAGCAACAATAATCATTAAAGATAAAATAACTTTTACGTTTAAATCAGAGAGCGAAAGCCAGTCAATAATTGCAGGATATTGTTTTCTGAAATTGCTTACATCGAGCATAGTTCCATCTTTGGATATTATACTACCTAAATCATTTTTTACATTTTTTGTAATTTTATCAAGCTCGCTAAACTTGTTTATAAATATTTCAAAACCGCTAACAAGTTCTTCATTTTCTTTGTCCCAATTATTTAGGCTTTGAATATGTTTAATATCGCAGATTGCAAATGTTTTATCAAGCTCTTCCATGCCTGTATCGAAAATGCCTGAGACATTAAAAACCCTTATTCTCGGCGGACTCTGAACGAAAAAAACAGTTAATTTATCATTTATTTTAATATTCAATAAATTGGAAAGACTTTTTGAAATAATAATTTTATTACTTTTTTTATTCTTTTCTACTGTGAATAGCTCTCCACTGACGAGGTTTTCTTTAAAAAACGACCAGTCAAAATCAGTATCAATACCTTTTAATACAATTCCCTGAATCTCTGTTTTTGTCTTTATTATACCCGGTTTGGTTGCATAAACTTGTATATGTTTTATGCCTTCATGATTAACAATATTCGGATAAAATTCTTGATTCCTATGAACAGGAATTGTTTCATAAGTAATATTAACATCACGATTTTTTATAGTAATATGCGAACGGAAACCAATTATTTTTTTATAAATTTCATTTTTAAAGCCGGTTACTATCGAAATAGTAATAATCATAACAGCCATGCCGACTGCAACAGCACTTACTGCAATTTTAAGCACAGAGTTTGAAATACTTCTCTTGGTTTCTTGTGAAGAAGTTATTCTTTTGGCGATGAAATATTCTAAGTTGATATTTTTCAATTGATTATTTAAAAATTAAAATTTATATTGATTAAGCAAAAATTCCTAATAAACTATTAATATCAAAAACCTTCTGTATGTTCTGTATCTACAATTATATCAAAATTTTGTAAGAAGTCAAATGTTTTTTTAGCACAATAAACTGACCTATGTTGTCCATAATTTCCGCCGAAATTAATTGACATATTTGTAAATTTTCTTTTCTGGTAATTTTTTACTGCATTTTTTGTTATATTAAATACCGATTTCAAAAAACTTTTAACATCTTTTTTCTTTTCAAAGAAATCAATAACTTCTTTATCTTTACCGCATAATGTTTTATATTTTTCTATATTTCCGGGATTCTCCAAAAATCGACAATCAAAAACAAAACCACCTCCGTTTCCGCTTGGGTCATTTGGAATTTGTTTTTTGTAAGAGAAACTTTTAATACTTACTTTAAGAATATTATTTGAACCAGATATTTTATTTAATTTATTCGATTTTGGAAGTAATTTCAATACTCTTATTAATTCTGGTAGTTCGATTGGTAAATATATATTGTTATTAATCAAATTTGAAATATCTTTTAATGCGTAAGGTATGCTTTGCAGGAAATGTGTTTTTCTTTCGAAGAAACCTCTATAACCAAAAGCTCCCATCGCCTGCATTATGCGAATAAGAACGTAAGCATGATAATATTTATTGAAATCATTTACATCGAACTTTATATATTTACCAAGAGATTTTAAATAATGATTTTTAAGAATTTCGCGTACTCGTTCTGGAATATTGGCTTTTGAATCGTAAAGTAAAGAAGCTACATCGTAGTGCAAAGCACCACGTCTACCTCCTTGATAATCAATAAAATATATTTTATCTTTTTTAAGCATTATATTTTTTGACTGAAAATCGCGGTAAAGAAAGTAGTCTGTATTTGTTTGAGATAAAAAATTTGTAAAAGCTATAAAATCATCTTCGAGGAGTTGTTCATCGAATTGTATCTCGGCAAGTTTCAAAAAAAAATATTTAAAATAGTTCAAGTCCCACATAATTGATTGTTTATCAAATGCAGAGCGCGGATAACAATAAGCATAATCCAAACCATCGTTGCCATGTATCTGAAATCTAATAAGCTCTTCCAAAACTGACTTATATACATCAGTAAGTTCGTCTGGAAAATTATCATCATTTCTTAATAACTCGACACGGTCAAGCAAAACTTCATCACCGAAATCCTCTTGTAAATATACGCCTTTTAAAATATCGTGAGCATATATCTCTGGAACATGTAATTTTTTGCTGGTAAAATGATTAGATAAAACAATAAATGCTACATTTTCTTTAAAATCATCGTTATAAGTACCTATAACTTTATGATTTTTGCTTATTAAACGGTAATATTTTCGAGAAGAACCAGATTCTGGTAATTGTTCTGAACTGACAACTTTTTCTTTGAACTTGTCACTAAACAAATTATTTAAAAGTTTTATTTCTTTATTCATTAAACTGTATAATTAAAGTAAAATTTTTGAGCTATGAGGTTTTTAATATTTTGATTTTAAAAGAAATACATAATTTTATTAAAAATACAAAAGTAAAAAAAACGATTTAAAAACAAAATTTTGAATTATATTATTTGTTTTTTCAAAATTTATACTTTACATTTGTTTTTTTTTCGGGAGAGTTTTACAATTAAATTTTTATATGTTCATTGAGAATAAAATAAACAAAACTGGTTGGATAGAAGTGATTGCTGGTTCTATGTTTTCTGGGAAAACGGAGGAATTGATTCGTCGATTAAAACGTGCAAAAATAGCGAAACAGAGAATTGAAATTTTCAAACCAGAAATAGATAAAAGATATTCTAACAAAAGAATTGTCTCTCATGATTCTAATTCTATTCATTCTACACCAGTAAAAAATGCTTGTGAAATATTGAAATATGCAAATGGTTATGAAGTAATAGGTATTGATGAGGCACAATTTTTTGATGATGTTCTTGTCGATGTGTGTAACGAACTTGCCAACAAAGGTACGAGAGTTGTTGTTGCAGGTCTTGATATGGATTTTTTGGGCAATCCTTTTGGTCCGATACCAAAATTGTTTTCTATTGCTGAGTTTGTTACAAAAGTTCATGCGATATGTATGCGTTGCGGGAATATTGCGCAGTATTCTCATCGACTAAGCAATAAAGAAGATTTGGTCGTTCTCGGTGAAAAAGATGTTTACGAACCACTTTGTCGAACATGTTATACTAATTTAAATTTTAAAAATTAAAATATGAAAAAAACGATTTTTATTTTCTTGATTATTTTCTTACCTTTTACAAGTTTTTCTCAAAGATTTTCTGGCGGATTATTGTTAGGTGTTAATGGCAATCAAATTGACGGCGATGATAGTTCTGGTTATAACAAAGCTGGTTTGCTTGTCGGAGGATTTGTAAGTACGGGTTTTTCAGAAAAAACTTCTTTAATAATTGAACTTTATTACACTGGCAAAGGTTCGATGAAAAAAACAGAACAATCTGGCGCTCAGCCAATATTTAAAACAAATTTGCATTATATAGAATTTCCTATTCTGTTCTCATTAAAAGCGATACCAAAATTAACGTTCTCTGTTGGAGTTGCGCCTTCCTATCTTATAAGTGCAAAATTATTTGGAAATGGAAATGAAATATCTGAAAATACTTATACAATGAACGATTTTGATATAGGAATAACAGGACAGATAGATTTTAATTTTTCAAAGAAAATTATTTTTAATCTTAGATACAATCATTCTATTGCAAGCATAAGAAAAAATTATGGTTGGTATAATAATAATCTTTCATTATTGATAAAATATAAAATTAATTAGACGTGAAAAGTATTGAGCTATTTCACAATTTAACGATAAAAAAAATTATAAAATCAGATGAAACCATTTCTTAAAGAAGTAGCCGAAGATGTAATAAAACAATACGGTAATAATTTGTCAAATATTTGTTTGGTATTTCCAAATAAAAAAGCCAGATTTTTTTTCATAAGATATTTTGCAGAGATTTCGGAAAAAGCACAATGGGCACCAAATATGATGACAATTAGTTTGTTAGTTCGTAAATTTACAAAACTTAACAAACCAGATAAATTAAGTCTTATTTACTATTTATATGAAATATTTAAGAAAATTAGCACTAAAAATAATGTTGAAAAACGTTATACATTTTCAGATTTTTATAGGATAGGAGAAGTTATATTAAGCGATTTTAATGAAATTGATAATTGGCTTGTTTATCCAGAGCAGTTGTTCAGAAATATTAAAAATATACACGAGATAGAGAACTATTTTGAATGGCTTAGCGATGATAAAAAAATTATGTTGAAGAATTTTTGGAAAAATTTTTCCACTGGAACGCAAAGCGAAGAGAAACGTAAATTTATAGAACTGTGGAATATAATGAGTATTTTGTATAAAAAATACAAAAAATTCCTGCTAAACAAAAAAATAGCATATCAAGGAATGATGTATAGGCGTTTAACTGAGTTGATTGATAAAAAAGAAATATTCATTGCCAATGATAAAAAAAAATATATTTTCGTAGGATTTAATGCTCTCAATAAAGCGGAGGAGATTTTCTTTAAATATTTAAAAAAAATAAATAAAGCTGATTTTTATTGGGATACTGATATTTATTATCAGCTTGACAAGAAACAGGAAGCTGGAGATTTTTTGAGAAAAAATTTCGAAACTCTTTCTATAAACAATTCAGATTTACCTGATAATTTTTCTAATAAAAATAAAAATATTGAAATCATTGGTGTACCCTTAGAAGTAGGACAAACAAAACTTATACCTACAATAATTGAAAATTATAATATTGACAACTCTGGTGAAAATACAGCAATTATTTTATCGGACGAGCATCTTTTATTTCCGCTACTGCACTCATTACCACAACGTCTCGAAACAGTAAACATAACTATGGGCTATCCGCTCGGTACAACATCGCTGTTTAATTTGATAAAACAATACGTCAAACTACACGAGAATATGCTTAAAAATAAAAACAAATTGTTCTATCATAAAGATGTTATTTCGCTTCTAAAACATCCAGATATTTGGTATTTTGAAGAAAAAATAGCTGGAAAAATAATATCAGATTTAGAAACAAAAAATACAATTTATATTAAAGCTAAGTATCTTATTGAAAAAGAAGACTCGTTATATCCGTTCTTGTTTACGCTCTTGCCTGATGATAATTCAGAAGAAATTTTACTTACAAATATTTTAAATATTCTTTTTTTGTTGTTCGACAAAAAAACAACAAATAATAAAGATACAATTAAAACAATTGAAAATGAATATATTTACAGGGCTTATATAAGTATTAAACGCTTTCGCGAAATAATAAAAAATAAGAACATAAAATTAGGTGTAAAATTAACTGCAAACCTTCTAAAACAAATACTCGATAGAGAACGTATCCCTTTTTCTGGAAAAACTGTTGAAGGTTTACAGGTTATGGGAATCTCGGAAAGTCGCAACCTTGATTTTAAGAATTTAATTATACTTGGACTTAATGAAGGAATATTTCCAGAATCAGGTGGTTTATCAACTTTTATTTCTCAAAATGTAAGATATATTTTTGATATGCCGCTTTTGAAGTACCGAGATTCCGGATATGCGTATCTATTTTATAGGTTATTACAAAGAGCAGAAAATATAAGTCTTATTTATAATAGTATTATAAACGATAGTAATTCAGGCGAGATTAGTCGTTTTTTGTTACAAATTTTGTACGAATCAAAACATAAAATAAAACATTTGCAATTCAAACAGGATTTGGTTCTTGAAAAAAAAACAACAATAAAAATTAGTAAAAACAAAGATATACAGCATAAATTAAACAAATATATTGCGAAATACAAATATTGTGAAAAACGTCTATCTGCATCGGCAATTAATTCGTTTATTAACTGTCCTTTGATGTTCTATTTCAGATATATAGCTGAGCTTAAACCAATGAATAATATCGAAGAAGAAGTCTCGCATGCTTCGTTTGGAACAATACTTCATGAAGCTCTTGAAAAACTTTATAAGGATTTTATTCGTGAAAGAGTTAATAAAAATATTGAAAAAAATGATTTTAAAATAATCAAAAAAAGAATAAATAAATATATAGAACTTGCTTTTAATAAATATTATCAAAATAAAGAAGAAGATTTTATTTTTAAAGGAAATCAAATAATTATAAGAGAAGTATTGATTAAATATGCACAATTTGTAATTAATGCTGATGAAAAATATGCACCGTTTGAGATAAGTTCATTAGAAGAAAAGAACAGTTTTACTTCCCAAATTGATGTAAGAATAAATAATAAAATTAAAAAAATCGGAATAGAAGGAATAATAGACCGTATTGACAAGAAAAATGGTATTTATAGGATAATTGACTATAAAACAGGCAAATCGGATAAATTTTTTGAAGAAATATCGGATATATTTGACAAAGAAAAAGGAACAAGAAAGGAGCAAATACTACAAACTTTTTTTTATTCTATGCTCTTTGCTGATAAAAATGTAAAAGCTGATAGAAGAATAATACCTTGTATTTTTGATGTAAGAGAAATGAATAATAATAATTTTAAAGCTAATTTAACATTAAAACAAGGAAGAAGAAAAATTGATTTAGACAATAATTTATTTGCAAAGATGTTGCCTGAATATAGACTAAAATTAAGTGAACTTCTCAGTGAGTTGTTTGACACAAAAGCAGATTTTACACAAACAAAAAACAAAAAACATTGTACATGGTGCAATTATAAAACTATTTGTATATAATTTTGACCTTAGTTTACAATTTTTGAATTGATATAAAAATTGTTTGTTTGTTAATTTTTTTTATTTTTGCATTTTCATAATTACACTGATTATTTTTTTATTTACAAACTCATAAATTACAAATAATAATGAAAAATCAAAAAAAATATATGAACTCATATCTGGCAGGCGTACTGCTTGGTTTGTTAATTTTGTTTTCTTTTTACTTGACTCGTGAAGGACTGGGGGCAAGCGGTGCGTACAAAAGGGTTGTAGCGAAAGTAGAGCATATAGTTGTTCCAAGTTATATTGAAAACACAAGTTCTTATTTTCATAAATACATAAAAGACGGAAAAGAACCAATGAAAAATCGTCTTGTTTTTATGGTAATTGGTGCTTTTATAGGAGGATTTATTTCTGGAGGAATAAATAATAGGTTAAAATTAAAGGTAGAACACACACCAAATATTACTTCAAAAAAACGTATTCTTTTTGCTGCAATAGGTGGTATTTTATTTGGCATCGGTGCTTCTTTCGGACGCGGTTGCACCAGTGGAGCTGGTTTAAATGGAATGGCTGTTATGGCAGTCTCTGGCTTTGTTGTTGTTGCATTTATATTCGGAACAGGATATTTAACAGCTTGGTTTTTCAAAAAACTTTGGCTATAATAAAATTGTAAATTAGATTGAAAATTTTTAATCTAAAAAATCAAAATCAAAATTTTAATTTTCAAAATTCAAAAATAAATGGGACCTTTATTTACAGGAACAGATGAATGGACATTAGTAATATCGCTTGTCATAGGTATTGGTTTTGGATACATTCTTGAAAGTGCTGGTTTTTCGTCATCACGAAAATTGGTTGGAGTTTTTTACGGATACGATTTTTCAGTAATAAGAGTATTTTTTATGGCTGCCGTAACAGCAGCTATTGGATTGGCTTATTTTGGCTATCTTGGGTGGATTGACTTGTCGGCAATATATATAAATAAATTTTACTTGGGTTCGACAATTCTGGGAGGTATTTTTATGGGACTTGGATTTATAATCGGCGGATTTTGTCCGGGAACGAGTGTATGTGCTGCATCAATTGGCAAAATCGATGCAATTATATTTATAGGTGGAGTGATGATTGGTTCGCTAATTTTTAGCTTGGCTTATCCGCTTTACGCAAATTTTTATACAAGCGGCGCAAAAGGAGCAGTTACAATATATGATATGATTGGAATTTCAAAAGAACTTGCAATATTTATATTTGTTGTATTTGCAGTAATTACATTTTATTTTACAGCAGAAATACAAAAAAAAATATCCGAAAAATCACACAAATATTAGACAAATAATATGAAACAATTTATAATAGTAACAATTAGTATTTTTTTTATATCTACCTACTCAACCGATTTATATAGTCAACACAGAAAAACAAAATGGTTAGATGGTACATGGACTGGTCTTGGTTATCAACCAGATGTTATGAGTAGTTGGAAAATTAGGCTGGATTACAATTACACAACAAAAGAAATTAAAATATATTATAGCACATTTCCTTGCGGAGGATATTGGAAATTAGAAAAAGCAAGTAGGAATAAAGCAGTTTTTACTGAATATATCTCCAATGGAGTTAATAAATGTCAGAACAAATCTACTATTATAGTAACCAAAATTAATGAAAAATTTGTAGCTGTATCATACTTCTATCCTGAATTTACTAAGCGAGTAATTGCTTTTTCAACTTTAGAGAAAGAGGACTAAAACTCAGTTTGAGTATTCTAAGTAACAGATATTCAATAAATATTAAATTTAAACTAATTAGTCATACAAAAGTTTTTCTACATTTTGTTTTTAATAATAGACTGTTTCTCAAGCAATAGCCAATTATTAATTGTTCATTAACTTATTTTACAGTTTTTGTAGGACGTGAATTTTAGATTTTTATTAAAATATAAAACTACGTCCTATTTTGTATTGATTTTTTTAACAATACATAATTTGTAGCATAAAATCAAAATAATAAAATAAATTTCTTATAATATGAAATTAATAGAAAAAAAATCAATATCATTAATAAGAGTTATCGCTGGAAGCATAAACGAATATGATATAAGATACAACGATTTGCGAAAAAAATTAAGAAAAAATAATCTTTTTCATCTTTTTGCAGAACCGCTTGTTGTAGGAGGTCAAATTTTATGGAGAACTCCTTTGAGAGGAAAAATTACAAAATATGCAAACTTGCAACCTGAAGAACAAAAAAATGTAGATGAAATGCTAAAAGAAAAAGCAAATGATGTTATTAATGTTGTTTCGGGTAAAATTAAAGCAGATAAAATAGAACAATATTTAACATTCCCTTCAAAAAAAGATATATATATAATAGATACAAAAACGGGAAAAAATGTTGTTATTACACAATGGGGATGTGTGCCAGATAACGCAAACCAGATGCCTGTTACAATTATTAAAGGAGAGAAATTTCCTGTGCCTGTTATTTTTGTTATAAAATATACAGACGGAACACCAGCACCGAACGAGAACATTTTTATTCATTTCAATAATAAAACAAACGAAGACAATTCAGGAAAAAATGCAAAAATTGATTTCGGAAAAGTAATAATGAATACAAAAATTAAAGTTTTCCAACTTGTCGAAGATAAAGAAATGTTTGTTCATAATATTAATGTTGATAATAGGGGCGAATATATAATAGAAATACCGCCTTTGCAGACTATGAAATTTATTGTAAAAGATACAAATGGCGAACTAAAATCTGGATATAGTTTTAATTTTGAATATAATAATAATGAAACAAAACAAGTCGCAAACGAAAATGCAATAATTGAAATTGAAAAAATAAAAGTCGGTACAGAAGTAAAGGCTTTTCATAAAAAAACAGAACAAAAATTATATCAACATTCGTTTGTTTGTCAAACTGACAGAGAAGAATACATATTAATAGTACCAGCACCTGAACCAGATATTATTATTGACCCAGACTCAGATATTATTATTGACCCAGACTCAGATATTATTATTGACCCAGACCCAGATATTATTATTGATGAGCCAAAAGATATAAAAATAAAACTTATAGACCATAAAAATAAACCTATTGCAAATCAGGAAATTAATTTTAAGCACAAAGAAAAAGAATACAAGCTGATAACTGATGACGAAGGATATTGTATTTTAACTGTTGATGAAATAGAAAAAAACGATGTAATAAATACAGTGATAGAAATTGTGGAAAAAAAGAAAGATAAAAAAACAAAATAATGCTTTTGATTGATTTAGTTCAATAAAAATTTAAATATTATAATTTCTACAAAATAAATTTTTAATAAAAATAAATATGAAAACATATAAATCTAAAATTAAATACGACCCAGCGAAAGAAGAGTATATTTTAAAAATAAAGAAAAGATGTAAGCCATGTTGGTTATTGCTGTTACTTTTGTTATTACCTTTGATTTTACTTATACCGTTAAAAAAAGATGTGAAATTTAAAGTTCTAAATTCTGTTGATAAATCTGTTGTTAGCAGTTTAAATGTAAATTTTGATTACACAAAAAGAAATTTTTTCGACTTCGATTCAATAGGTTTTCTAACAAGAAGCTATCCGCATCCGAGACCAGCTTTTTATTCAGATAGCACTGATAATAATGGAATTGTAATTTTCAAGGATATAAAATATAATGTTTATCAGTGGCTTTTTAGGAGCGATGATACAACGCGCGTTTATGCTGCAAGCAAATGTTTTAAATTGGATATGATAATTGACCTCTTTGATTTGAAAGACGAAAATATTATATATACGAATCCTATTTTGATTGATTTTGAATTTACGGTAGTCGATGCCGATGATAATAATGAACCACTACCTGATGCGCTAGTAAGAATAAAATCTGATATGTTTGATATTTCTGATTCTTTGCGCTCCGATAATGCTGGAAAAGTTGTATTTAAACAAATTCCAAAATGTTCAAATATTGAGGTTATTGGTTCAAAATATGGCTGGTTTAATGATACTATAAAAGGCGCTGCCGATGGTATTTTTCAAAAAGATGATACTTTGTTTTTGAAACAGGAAAAAGTTATTATTAAGTTTTTTGTAAAAGATTTATATACAAAAAAACCTTTGGTAAATGCACACGGTCAGTTATTTTTTGAATCTGAACCCAGCAAACAGACAGGAAAAGATGCAATTACAAATATCAATGGTGTGGCAAAAGGAGTCTTCGAAGAGGTACATAAAATCAAAGCAATGCGTATCGATGTAAATAAAAATAAAGAACTTATTTACTATAACGACACTTCAACAGTTGATTATATAGGTTACGTTAAATCGGAGGACTGGAAAAAAAGAACAGACGAGGAAAAAACAATTTATCTGAGACCAAATCCTAATCCAATATTGTTTCAAGATATTGATTGCGATAATAAAAATGGATTAGCTAATATAGAAAATACGGTTACAATTATAAAATCAAACGGAACTAAAATAGGACCTACTGTAATAATTAGTGATGCTAGTGGAAATTTCAGTGTTTCAGCTGGTATTGGCGACAAAATTACAATAAGTGCAAAAAGTAAAAATGTTTGTCCGAATGAATATATATCGAACCCAACAGCAATTGTAGATGTTTTGTATGATGAGCTGAAAGCTGATGCCAATAAACGAAAAATACCGTTGTGTCGAGTTAAAGCACAAGAGTTGGAATTTAAAAATACTGATGCCGATACTGGAACTCCTCTTGCGGGTGTTACAAATACAGTGAACATACAAGGCGGTGGAAGTTATAATTATACAAGTCAAACCAACGGAACTTTCATGGTTACAGATGTTTATGAATGTCAAATAATTTCAATAACTGCATCAAAAGCTGGTTATCAGACAAATAATTTTTCAGTTGTGAATAAGAAATTTGATGTTCTTAGAGCTTCGAATCCAAAAGACAGAATAATTCCGTTGAAAAAAGAAACAGCACCGCCACCGCCAGACCCAGACCCAGACCCAGACCCAACTCCTATACCTGTTCTTGGATGTGAAGGAAGTGACAGCGGAAGTAACAAGAACAGTAAAAGAATACACGATTTAAAAGGATGTGATAGTTTTACAATAACATGGGATTTGGGAAATACATTTCCAGATGAAATAACAATTTATTGCGGAACATTAGCTTTACCTGGAAGAAAAATTTTTAATACTGGTTTTATTACAGGAACAGGCTCACGGACATTTAAATGTTCAAGAAAAAAAATATTAATAAAAGTAAAAGCTAATTCAGATGAAGGTACTTCTTGGACCTACGATTTGAAATGTAATTGTTTGTAAACCGTTAATTATAATATGTATTTTTTTTATATTTATGTTTGACAATAAAAAAAAGATTGTTTTGGCAATCTCAGGAGCCAGTGGTTCTATTTATGCTTTACGTCTTATCAAAAAACTTGAATCTGGTGTTATATTTAATCAAATATCATCGGCTGGTATTGTATTCAGTAAAAATGCTATTGATATTTGGAATTATGAAATTGGAAGTTTAAATACAAAACAATTTAAATTTAAAATTTATGAAAATAATTCTTTTTATGCTCCTTTTGCATCTGGCTCATCGGGTTTTGATACTATGATTATTTGTCCCTGCTCGATGGGATTGTTAGGACGTATTGCAAACGGAATTTCAAATGATTTGATAACAAGAACTGCTGATGTTATTCTTAAAGAACGAAAAAAATTAATACTTGTCATCAGAGAAACACCTCTAAATTTGATACATATAAAAAATATGAAAACAATCACAGAAGCGGGAGGAATTATATCTCCAGCTAATCCATCGTTTTACCAAAAACCTGAAACAATAAACGAGTTAATAGATACTGTTATAGACAGAATCTTGGAACTTGCTAATTTTTCAATTTCTACAAAACGATGGATGGACGGTGTCAGGTAAAATTTACACTATTAAAAAAATCCGTGTTTTATCCGTTTAATCTGTGTTCTTCCGTGTTCCTATTATCGCATAAATAAAAAACATTGATTTTCACGAATCTAATTTGTCTTCAAAGAAATAACAATTTTTAATTTAAAATCTTCAATTATGGACAAACAAATTGATATATTTAAAATAAAATCGAATAAAATTAAGCCCAAACAGGGAATGATTTTAGTATCCGAGCCTTTTGGTTCAGAACCTTTTTTTCAAAGAGCAATTATACTATTAATTGAACATAACAAATCTGGAACAGTTGGTCTAATATTGAATAAACCAACTGGACATAAAATATCTGAATTATCAGATGAATTTAAGAACTTTGATTCTCCATTATTAGTTGGTGGTCCAGTTAAGAATAAAAATATTTTTTATATTCATACATTTGGAAAATCAATTCCTAATAGTGTTCATATTAAAGATAATTTATACTGGGGCGGTAATTTTGATATTATACAATTGTTGAAATCGGGAGGCAAAAATCAAAGAAATAGAATAAAATTTTTTGTTGGATATGCTGGTTGGGTTGCTGGACAATTGGATACAGAATTGTCAAATAATTTTTGGCTTGTTTCTGATATTGACGTAAATACAATAATGAATTATGATAAAGAAATCTGGAAAAAAACAGTAAACAAATTAAGCAAAGAATACAGTATATGGGCAAATTTCCCTGAAAATCCAATCTTTAATTAATGTAATAATTTGATGAATTTTGTGGATATAATTACAAAATATTCAAATATTGAGAAACATAATATAAATAAGATGCAACATAAAGAAAAATCGTTAAAGTATTATATTCATAAACTTACACACGTAAGACGTGATTACAAATATGGAGGAGCACCTCATAAGCCTATTATGCTTTTAAGCATAATTTTCAATATTGAAATTGGTAAAATTAAAAATAATAAAATTTTTATTCTACCAGAGCTTGTAGGAATTTTCAAGAAATTATGGTCTGATTTAGTTGAAAGCGAGAGGCATCATTGTATTTTTGCTTTACCATTTTATCATATGAGAACAGAAGTATTTTGGACATTATTTGCAAAAAAAGGTTTTGAAAATATGGTTAAATCTAAAATAGCAATGAAAAGTTTTTCAAGTTTAAATTCTGCAATTAAATATGCTGAAATAGATATAGAATTATTTAATTTTCTTAAAAATAATGAAGAACGAGAAGTCTTAAAACTTGCAGTTTTAGATAAATATTTTCCTAATACAAAAAATAATTTTTCAAATAATAATAATTACATTAATGATATTGAAAACGAAATATTAAATGAACCATCAGCAAAATATAAAGCGAAATTAAAAAAACTTCAAAATGAATTAAAAAATGAAAGTTTTGAAGAAGAAAAATATATAAGAAGCAATATTTTCAAAAGACAAATTCCTATTTTATATCAAAATACTTGTGCTGTTTCAGATTTACAAATTAATGCAACTTTGAATATTTCAATGATTGATGCTTGTCATATAATTCCTTTCAGTCATTCGTATGATGATACTATTTCTAATGGAATTTCTTTAACTCCAACTTTACACAGGGCATTTGATAGAGGTTTGATTTCTTTTGATAATAATTACAAATTAATACTTTCAAATAAATTTAATGAAACTAATATCAGTCAATATTCAATAAAGCAATTTGAAGGAAAACGAATTTTGTTGCCAAAATATAAAAAATATTATCCTAATATTGAAAACTTAATTTGGCATAGAAAAAATATCTTTAAAAATTAGTTCAAATATAAATGAATTTGAAAAAGAAAAATTATTTAAACTTAAATAGATAAAATTAACTTTTTATGGAAAAACAAATTGAAAAAATAAGTTTTTCTGTTGATGCAGGCATTATTAATAGATTAGGATTAGAGTTAGTTTCTAAATCTGAAACGGCAGCATCTGAGTTAATAAAAAATGCTTATGATGCAGATGCTAATAAAGTAAAAGTTACATTCTTAAATGCAAAATATAAAAGAGGAGGCACTTTAATAATAAAAGATGACGGTTTAGGAATGTCAAAAGAGAATCTTATAAATGGTTTTATGAGATTAGCAACAACAGATAAATTAAAGAAGCCTGTTTCCATAAAATATAAAAGACCAAAGGCGGGAAGAAAAGGAATAGGACGTTTTGCAACTCAACGTCTCGGAGAAAATTTAACAGTAATTACACAAGAGAAGAATTCAAATATAGCACTTAAACTTTCAATAAATTGGAATGATTATATATTAAATAAAGAAGTTTCCGAAGTCCAGAATTTGTTAGAGATTACAGAAAAAATTAATAGACAAGGAGGAACTACTTTAATTATTGAAAACCTGCGAGATAAATGGAGCAATGCAGATGTAAAAAGAGTTTTTAGATATATATCATCATTAATTCAGCCTAATCTTCTAAAAGTTTCTAACAATACAATAACCCAAGATGATAAAAATGAGGCTTTTGAAGTTTCTTTTTTTCAAGATGATAATACAAAACCAATTGCAGATGTTCAAATAATGATGTTTGATAAAGCTATTGCTGTTTTTAGTGGGTTCATTGATAAAGCAGGAATAGGTGTTTGTAAAATAGAAAGTAAGAAATTTAACTATTCAAATACACGAAAAATATATGAAAATAAAAATAATAATCCTTTCAATTCTTTAATTGGAAGCAAAATAGCATTTCAAGTTTTCTATTTTATATGGAACAGTAAAATAAATTATTATAATAATATTACTAAGGCTGAATTAAATGCTGTAAATAATTATTTTAAGAAAAACGGTGGTATAAAATTATATAGAAATGGCTTTAAAGTTCCCCCTTATGGTAATAAAAAAAATGATTGGCTTGATATTTCAAAAGTGAATAGAATAGGAAAAGGAGTCCCTTTTTCAAATAATAATATTTTAGGCTTAGTTCAAATTACAGACAGTAATAATGTTGTTTTTGAAGAACTTGCTGGAAGAGAGGGAATTATTGAAAAAGAAGCATTTCTTAGTATGCAAAAATTTATTTCATCAGCATTAAAAACTGGTTTTTTAGATTTTGTTTCATTTTTAAAAACAACAACTGAATACAAAGAAGCTAACAAAACAAGTAAAAAAGAAGTAAATTCAAAAATAATTAAAGATACTCTTAACAAAATAGCAGAAGCTACAAAAACAATTGGACGTAGAAATGAAAATGAAGAACGAAAAAATAAAGCTAAAATAGATTTAGAAAAAGGTGTTGAGGATTTGCGAACACAAACAAATACACTCGTAGAAGAACTTGAAATGCTCAGAATTTTAGCAGGTGTTGGTTTAACAATTGGCGAATTTATTCATGAAATAAAACAATTTAAACCTGCTTTTGAAGGCTACATTGAAAGTCTATTATATAAAAACTTGGGGCATGATATTACTGCCATTTTAAATAAAATGAAGACGACTCTTACTTCTTTTAATACATATACCGCTTTTTTTGAAGAAGCAATATCTCAAAATGTTTTTCGTGAAATTAAACCAATAGATTTAAGAGATGTAGTTGATGATTTTATAAAAATAATACAACCAGATATAAAAAGAAAAAAAATAGAACTTAGAAATATTGCAAAGGGCTGGGATCTAATAACTATGCCAATGCATATTTCAGAATGGAATACTATTTTACAAAATTTATATTCAAATTCAAAAAAAGCAATAATCCGTCTGGGTACAAATGGTAAGATTTTTATTAAATCTTATAAGAATGAAAATTATGTTTTCCTTTCTTTTTATGATAATGGAGACGGAATTTCAGAACAAAATAAAAATAAAAATAGAATTTTTGATGCCTTTTATACTACTTCAATACCTGTAAGTAATAATAATATAGACAAAGATTTATCTGGAAGTGGATTAGGTTTACATATAGTAAAACAAATAATAATTAATAGGGGCGGTAAAATATGGGTAGATGAACCTATTAACAAATACAATACTTGTATAACAATAAAGTTACCTTTAAATAAAGAATTATGACAAAATATATTTATATTGATGATGCACCTGACACAGCAAGTGGTTTTGCAGAGTTCTTATCAAGAGATAATCTATTTGTAAAATTAAAACCAGCCGAAGAGTGGAATAAAACAATAGAATATTTAAAATCAAATCAAAGTAAATTTGACGGAATTTTATTGGATTTACAATTAGAATTACCAGCAGAGAATGTGAGATATGACGCTCCTGCATTGGCTCAGCAACTTAGAAATTTATCAAAAGAAAACAAATTTAAAAGTTTACCAATTCTGCTTTGTACAACCGATGATAATTATAAAAATTTGTATGATAAAAATACTAATGATAATTTATTTGACTTTGTTTACATAAAGGGTAAGTGGGGAACTAATGTTCATAATCAATTTATTTCTTTTTCGGAAACCTACAAGCAAATAGAAAAAACAACAAGTATTAAAGATTTATTAAAAATTAAAAATACAGACCTGATAAATATAATAGAAGAGAAAATTACAACAAGTAGGACAGTTCACAGTATTGCGTCATTTATTTTTAACCAATTAATAGAAACAACTGGTTTATTAATTGAAGAAGATTTACTATCTATCAGATTAGGAATTGATAAAAACAATTCAAATGACTGGATACAATTATTAAAAAAGCTTGAAAAATTTAAGTATAAAGGTGTTTTCGCTGATGCATGGAACAGATGGTGGCTTGGAGATATTATGAGATGGTGGCGTGAAATAGCTGATAATAGCTCATTACGAACAATGGAAGCTTCTGAAAAAGTGAATATCATACAAGAAGAATTTAATTTGATAAAACTAAGAGACATTAAATTACCTGATAAACATTCAGATAAAACATTTTGGTATAAATGTGTTCTTTCAAATACACCTTTAAGTAGTTATGATGCTTTTTCTGTTAAAGCTCAAGATACAAAATTAGATTGGCAAGACAGAGATTATATATCAAATTATCATATCTGGACAGTCAAAAAAAAATCGCAAGAAGATGAAATTTTAGAAAATGTATCATCAAAAGATATTGAAACAATAAAAATAATGTTCAGAAAAAAAAGAGAAGAATAATATGCAATATTATAAAAACTTAATTATAGACTTCCATAAGTTAATAGAAGAAATAAATATTTCTTACATGCAGGAATTTAGTAATTCTCTATTCTCGAATTTAGAAATATTATACAAAACAATCAAAGAAAGTTATATTACTAATAATTCAATAGCATATAGTGTTGCTACATTGCAAATTAATTTACCAGAGAGCCTATCACATACAATTCCAACAGGTGCAAATTCTATTATAGTTTATTTTTCTGTAAAGAACATCGAGTTAAAAAGAAACAAAAATAATATAATTAGCAATCCTATTGAAAGACTTGATAGTTTCAATATTGTAATAAAAGGAGAAGATATTAATAAAAACGAGTTGATATCATCTTGGCATCTGGATAAAAAAATAGTCAGTAACAAATATAATTTTATTGAACCTGAATTTCATTTTACTTTTGGAGGATATAAAATGGAAAATAAGTATGAAAATAATAATTGTGATTTTGGACAATTATTATTAATGAGAACACCAAGAATAATGCACCCTCCATTAGATTTAATCTTGGGTATTGACTTTATTTTAAATAATTATATTTCAAAAAAATATAACGACCTATTTATTTGTAATAAAAAATATATTAAAATAATTCAAAAAATAAAGGAACTAATTTGGAGACCTTATGCTTTGGCTTTTGCAAAAAAAATGCAAAATGATTTTTCAAAGTTAAATAAATTAAAGTTTGATAATGAATTTGTAAACTCTATAACTGGATAATAATAAAAATTTAAAAACAATAATGTAAAAAAAACCTTCTTGATAAATAAATTAACTATTAATAATCAATAAATGAAATATTTAACAGAGTATAGAAATCCTGAACTTGCCAAAAAAGTATTGAATGAAATAAAAAATTCGTGAGTAGAATATGATAACAAGCTAATTTCTGTATTATGAAAAGCAAACAAAAATATAAAATAATTGAACTTTCAAAGCTGTTTTTGGATACAAAAAACCCTCGTTTTTCCAAAATCCTTTTATAATAGTTCAGAAACAGAAATAATTGATTATCTGTTAATGCAATCGGCAACACTTGAACTAATGCAGGCAATTGGCGAAAATGATTTTTTTGAAGGAGAGCAATTGCTTGTAGGAAAGTGTAGGAAAAATACTACCATCTATTAAACGAAAAACTCCCATCTCCTCCAATTCAGGTACTTTTTTGTATTGAAATTTTTCAATCATGGACAAACAAATTGATATATTTAAAATAAAATCGAATAAAATTAAGCCCAAACAGGGAATGATTCTAATCTCCACAAATTTAAGCAAAGAATACAGTATATGGGCAAATTTCCCTGAAAATCCAATCTTTAATT
>JAOZMB010000001.1:63667-72412 GCA_029934515.1 Bacteroidales bacterium | reverse complement strand
TTAGATTAGTAAATAAACAATAATGAAATTTTTTGGTAATATTACAAAAAAAAAAATAACTTTTTTAACTTTTGTAAAATTGTCATGTACTAAGAAAAATGTTATTAAATTAATTACAAATAAAAGTAATTTTTTTTAAAATTTTAAGTTTTTAAAGTAAACTTAAATTAATAAATCATGAAAAAAATAATCCTGTCAATATTTGTAATGCTTATTTCATTAGGAATAGTATTTTCGCAAAGACAAAAAAAAGTTAAAAATCTACCTAAATATGATAAGAAATTATTACATTTTGGTTTTACAATAGGGCTTAGTTCCGCTGATTTTTATATTCGTAATTCAGATAATTTTTTTGACGAAACACAAATAGACAAAATCTATTCTATCGAAAATAAACAACAACCGGGATTTCATATTGGTCCTATATCCAATTTGCGTCTTGGCGAATATTTTGATTTTAGATTTCTTATTAATTTAACTTTCAGTCAAAGAGATTTAACTTATAGAGTTTTGAAAGATACAACAGATGAAGGTAAATTGATTTTTGAAAATACTGTAATGAAACTATCCTCAACATTTATTGAGTTCCCACTTCTAATTAAATATAAAGCAAAAAGAATTAATAATTATCGTCCTTACATCATAACTGGTTTAAACACAAAATTAGATTTGGCTTCAAAGAAAAAAATCGCTGATAATGAAATTAAAATTCGTCTATCTCAATTAAATTTATATTATGAGGTTGGTTTTGGAATAGATTTCTATACAACATATTTTAAATTCTCGCCAGAGATAAAATTCGCAGCTGGTTTGTCTAATGTTGCTGTTCCCGATGAAACACAATATACAGGAGCCTTGAAATATCTAAAATCAAATATTATAATGCTATCATTTCATTTTGAGTAAATTGCATAAAAAAACTGTCGGTATTGTTTTTTTAAGACAGACCGACAGTAATTTATTGCTTGGATAAGCTAAGAAATGAAATATTTTGTTTATCGTAAAACAGTAATGTATCCTTTAAATATTTCGCGTGTTGTCAGTCTGATAACGTACCAATATGTATCAGCTTGTACATTTTTGCCGTTGTAAGTTCCGTCCCAGCTTCCTTCTGTTGCTTTGTATTGTGTAATTATTTTTCCGTAACGGTCGTAAATAAAAATTTCGGCATCTGGTAACTCATTCGCCAAATCTTTATTTTCCCATGTATCATTATAACCGTCATTATTTGGAGTAAATACAGTAGGAATATTTATTATAACCTCATGCTCTATGTAAATACTTTCACTTTTTATTAGACAATTGTTTGCATTTATCACAGTAATAACATAATCGCCAGTTGCAAGATATGTAAAAATTCCGTTTGTTTGGTAGTCGCCTTTGTTAAGAAAATATCGTAAAGGCATGGCATCGCTGTAAGCCTCAACAAGTATCTGATTTGGTGATTCTGTGTCAATATCAATAATTTCAGGTAACGAATTTACATAAACAGTTATATTGTCATTGTCGGCACAACCGTATTCCGAAATAACATTAACATTATATGTTTGTGTACCGACTGCAATAAACGGAACAGACTGAATAACATCGTTATCCCATGTGTAATCAACTCCCGTACCTGCGGTTAAAGTAATTGTATCGCCCAGACAAACAGTAAAATCAGCACCAGCATCTGCAAGCGGCAAAGGGTGAACCGTTAAATATGTACTGTCTGTAACTGTTGCACAAACATTTGTAACTCGGATTGTGTACCAACCTTTATTGCTTGCCGTGAAATAAGTATTTGTAGAATTATCTTGCCAAAAATAAGAATCATAACCATCAGTAACATTATACGTATATGTCTGTTCTTCGCATAATTCAATATCTTTTTGCAAATCAAAAATAGGTGTGTGACTTATCTGAACCAGAATACTGTCAGATTTATAACCACATACTCCGTTTGTTATTGTCCATGTAAACGATATAATTTCTTCTGGCAAATTAGATACCGTTGCATTAAATAAACTTATATTGTCAAAAATAATATCTTCGTTTTCACATGTCCACAATCCATAACCAGGCTGTGGAGAATTTGCCGAAAATTGATATGAACTGCTATCACAAACCAAATCGTCCTCGCCTGCCAAAGCCATTATTGTTTCATATTTAATAACAGAAACAGTATCTGAGTTCGAGCCACAAGCCCCGTTGGTAATTGTCCATATAAAATCTATTTTGCCTGCTGGCAAATTTATACCGTCAGTATTATAAATACTAGGATTTATGAAATCTACATTTTCGGTTGTGCTACTCCAAAGACCTGTTCCTGGTAGCGGAATATTTCCAGACAAATCATATTTTATTGAATCGCATATTTCATTATCTTCTCCTGCATTAGCTATGATTGTTTCGTATCTTGTAATTGAAATATTAGAAAAATTAGAGCCACATGTTGCATTTGATATAGTCCACGTAAAAATTGTTTCACCTATTGGTAGTCCGCTTACAGTTGTATTATGTAAAGTAATATCTGAAAAATTAATATTTTCTGTTGCTGTCCAAATACCATTTCCTGGCGAAGGTTCGTTTGCCTGTAATTCGTATTCTGAGATGTCGCATATCGAAGTATCTGCTCCTGCATTTGAGTTAATTATTTCATCGACAAGCAATGTAACCTGAATACAAGTATCGCTTTTGCTCGGATTTGATACAATGCAACAGTAAATATATCCGTTCATATTTGTTGTTGCATTTGTAATTGTCATTGTGCTTGAATCTGTTCCAGCATAAACTCCACCTGTACTTAAACTAACAAAACCACCTTCCGAATTTATTACATGCCACATGTAGCTCGATGTATATTCTGCAAGTGTTGAGAACGATGTATTAGAACCTTCACAAATTCGTTTATTTTCTGGTTGTATAGTTACTATTGGTTTTGGATTGTTCTCGTACCAAGCAATTTTATCATCACAAAACGAAGCAGAAACGATGTCATTATCTCCATCTCCGTCAATATCGCAAGCAATAACATCAGAAGCACAATCAGCTTCCGTTGAAACAATTATTTTAGAAGAGAATCCTTCACTTCCAAGATTTTTATACCATGCAATTTCATCGTTGTGCCACGATGCCGAAATAACATCGAAAAGATTGTCAGCGTGTTTGTTAATATTACAGGCATAAACACCTAATGCTTCATCGCAATCTATTGTAACTGTATCTTGTTCGTCAAAATTTCCGTTTCCGTCATTTGTGTACCAAGCAATTTTATCATCAAAAAACGAAGCTGAAATAATATCTGCACTGTCATTGTCATTGTCAATATCACAAACAAATATTGATGTCGGTTCATCTGTTTCCGTAGAAATAATTATTTGTTCTCCAAAATTTCCTGCTCCGTCGTTTTCGTACCATGCAATTTTATTATCGTTTCTTGAAGTAGATATTACATCAATATAACCGTTTCCGTTAATATCGTATGCAAAAACATCGCTTGCCCAATCAGCTTCTATTGAAATTACTGCTTGTGTGTCAAAGTTTCCTGTTCCGTCATTTTTGTACCATGCAATTTTATCATCATTTCGAGATGCCGAAATAATATCAATATAACCATCATTATCTAAATCGGCAGCAAAAATAGCTGTAGGCCAGTCTGCTGCTGTAGATATTATTTGTTGTACTCCAAAATTTCCGTTTCCGTCAATATTTTTGTACCATGCAACTTTATCGTCAAGTGAAGATACCGAAATAATATCAATATAATCATCATCGTCCACATAACAAGCAAAAACATCCACCGCACCTTCGGCAGTTATTGTAATAATTCGTTGTGATCCGAATGTTCCATTACCGTCAGTATTTTCGTACCATGCAATTTTATTATCGTAATTTGAAGCAGAAATTAAATCAATATCTCCATCATCGTCAATATCATAGGCAAAAACAGAGTTTGCACCATCAGCTATTGTTGTAACTGATTGTTGCTGTCCCCAAAAAACCTGCCCGTATGTTACTTTGATTGTTACAAATATAAAAAATAATATTATTGGATATTTTATAATTTTCATTTTATTTCGTTTTTTTTATTAATTGATTTACTAGTTTTATTAGATAATTAAGTTAATGAACAATTGATAATTGCTTATCGTCTGAAAAACAATTTGTTATTAAAAATAAAATGTTAAAAAACTTTTGTATGACCACTTATATTATAAATAGTAACAGTTTATATATAATTATTTATTGAAACAATGCGTCATAAGATTTACAATATTTTTTGCTGTTACAAACTCTGTAAGAGAGCATAATTTCATGCGAAGCTACATTAAAATTTTTTATATCACTCAAAGAATAATCAAAAGCATAAGCGAATCCGAATTGCGACACTTGTACACCAAGTATAGCTGATGTTGCATTTCCATATCCAATTCCTTCGTCAAGGTTGTGTCTATACGATAGACCTGCATAAAAATATTTATTAAAAAATAGTTTTATGTTTAAATCCAATTGTTTTTCAGTTCCTTTATGTTTAAAAACTATTGATGGTTCATATCCAAAACCCCATTTCAGCATTTTCTTGTAAGATAGGAAGTAAAAAAAATGTCTTACTGTATTTTCATCAACGTCCTGAAAAATATCAATATGTTTATTAATTAATTGCGATGCCGAGAATCCAAAAGTAAACGACTCATTGTATAATGAAAATCCAGCATCAAAGTTTAACATTCCAGCTGTTTCGCTTACGCCAGTTATTAGTGGGTCATTTATATCATCAGGAATTAATTTTGAAGCATCAAGATTGTATTGGTATCCCGAAGCAGCAAATCCGAAAGCAAGGAACAGATTCCTTTTTCCTCTTCTTTTTCCTACTAATTTTATGTGATGCGAAGCTGCGAGTTGTAATTTTTTTGTATTATTTGGTCCGTTGTTATCATTGTATAATGTTGCACCGAGTCCGTTATATCCAGCTTTTTTACCATTAAATATATTAAACCTTCCGTATAAACCTATTCCTTGCATGTTAGGCGCATTGTCGAAACCAAGCCACTGATGTCTGTCTGTTATATAAAATTCTTTACATGGTTTATTGCCAATAAAAGCTGGATTTAAATAATAAACATTGTGCAAATATTGACTAAAAATAGGCAAATCCTGTGCATTCAATAATAAACCTATTTGTAAAAATAATGTTATAAATAATATTTTTTTCATTTTTATTTTAGAATTATTGAGTTATGAAATTATGATTAAAAAATGAATACTTAACATTTAATTATTTATATTTTAAATCATATTTGACGCAATTTAATGCATCAAATATGAAATCAATTAAATTATAAATTATCTTTTAATTGTAATACTTCCTTTAAATGTCTTACATCCCGCTATTGAAATAATATACCAATAAGTATCCGATTTTACAACTCTTCCATTTGATGTTCCATCCCAGTCTGTTCCTTTGTATATTTCATTTCCCCATCTGTCGTATATAAAAACCTCTGCATCAGGAAAAGATTCTTTGAGGTTTTCAATTTTCCAAGTTTCGTTATAAGCATCACCGTTAGGCGTAAAAACAGTCGGTATTGAAATAGATTTTATTTCAGCAAAATCAATTGTTATACAATTATTTGTATCTTTTACGGCTACCGAATAATTTCCAGATTCAAGACATTCAAAATAATTTTCTTTTTGAAAATAACCGTTGTTAATAGCATATCTTAAAGGATTTGCATCGCTTTGTGTTAGAACAGTAATTTTATAACCTTCTTCGTCTGTTATAAGTTCCGTAATTATAGGTTTCGGATTTACATAAACAATTATTGTATCTTTATTCAAACATCTATGCTCCGATTCTGCCGTAACAATATAAGTTTCCGTTGTCTCTGCAACAAAAGGCGTTGTCTGTTCGATATCATTATTCCAAGTCTGTTTTATTCCACCTGTTGCCGTTAAAGTTATAGTATCTCCTTGACAAACAACTATATTTTCTCCTGCAAAAGCCTCAGGCAAAGGTCTTTCAATTAAATAAAAATCCTTGCTTGCCATACCACAAATATTTGTAATTGTAAGACTGTAATATCCTTCTTTATTAGCATAAAAAGTTTCTTCGGTAGAACCATCCTGCCACAGATAAGTATCATATCCGAACGGTGCCTGCAACAATGTATCTGTGCTTTTACAAAATTCAATATCATTTTCCATATCCAAAAAAGGTGTATGACTTGCCTTTAATTCAAAATTATCATTCGAAATACAAACTCCATTTGTAATTTCCCAGGTAAAAATAATATCTCCTTCTTGAATGTTTGAAATATCTGTATCGAAAGCACTTGTGTCACTAAAATAAATATCATTTTTATTACATGTCCATATTCCTGTTCCTGGTTGTGGGTTGTTAGCCAACATTTTATATTCCGAAGTATCACAAATATAATTATTTATTCCAGCATTTGCATTAATTGTTTCGTAACGCATAAGAATCATTGTATTTTCATCGATACACACTCCGTTTGTAAGCGTCCACTTAAAAATAATTTCATTTATTTCATTTTCGTTTGTCAAATTTGTTGCCGTTGCATTGTAAATACTTGGATTGTCAAAATTAATATCCTCGTCTATACTTGTCCACATTCCTGTTCCGTAATCTTGTTCTTCGCCTGATAGTTGATATTGTGAAATATCACAAATAGAATCATTTTCACCAGCATCTGCAAAAACAGTTTCATAACGTGTCAAAATCATTGTATTTTCATCAATACATACACCATTTGTAATTGTCCATGTCAAAATAAAATCTTCTTCATAGTTTCCGATTGAAAAATCATAAATAGTTGCATTGCCAATAGTTGCATTGTCTATCGTAAGTAACGGCGAGATTGTCCATAAACCTGTCCCTGGTGTTGCAATGTTCCCTGATAATTGATATTCCGTAATATCACAAATTTTATCATCGGCACCTGCATCAGCCTGAACGAATTCATAATTTGTTAGTAATATACTGTCTGCACTTACTCCACATGCACCGTTTTCTATTGTCCAGATATAAGTTGATTCTCCAAAAGAAATGTTTGAGATATTTGTATTATAAAGCGTTTCTTTTTCAATATTTACAGAACTTATACTTGTCCACATTCCTATTCCCGTTCCTAAAACAGAATCCGCCAAGAGCTGATATTCCGTATAATTGCAAAATAAAGAATCTTTTCCAGCATCTGCAACTATTGTTTGATAAATATCAACAATTAAACTATCTAAACTTTCTGGACAGACATTATTTTCTATTTTCCAAATAAAAATATTTTTTCCTGTAGGAATATTTGAAATATTAGGATTATGAATATAATAATTATCAAAAATAACAGAATCAGAATTACTAGTCCAACTTCCCGTTCCTGTACCTAAAATAGAATCTGCAATAATTTGATATTCGTTTATATCACAAAATGACGTATCTGCTCCTGCATTTGCAATATCAGAAATATAACGTGTTATAATAATTTCATCTGAATTAGAACCACATGCTCCATTTGTTACAGTCCACGTAAAAATAGTTTCTCCTCTTGGTAAACCATTAATTAATGTTTCAAAATAACTTCCATTTTCAAATGAGATTCCTTCTTCTGTGCAAGTCCACATGCCTTTCGCAGGACATGGGTCATTTGCAGATAAAAAATATCCAATGCTGTCGCAAATTCCAGCATCGTCTTCTGCATCAGCAAGTATTGTTTCATAACGTTTCAGAAGCATATAAGATGTATCTGAAGGACAAACACCATTTTTAATTGTCCAAGAGAAATTTATTTCATTTGTATTATTATCGCAAATCTCTGTATCTTCTCCAGCATTTACAGGAATATTTGATATATTTGTATTGAAAACCGTTGCATCTTCGATAACAATTTCTGAATTATTACAAGCCCAGATTCCATTTCCAGGCAATGGATTATTTCCAGCTAAATCAATTGAAGAAATATCACAAAGAGAAGTAGCATCACCTGCATCAGCTGGAATAATTTCATAACGTATCAGTAAGATAGTATTTGCATTAATGCAAACTCCATTTGTAATTGTCCAAATAAAATCAATATTTATTACTGGCTCGCCAGAAGGTAAATTAATTGCCGTTGTATTGTAAATACTCTGATTATTAAAATTTATTCCTGGCTGTGTCGTCCAAAGACCTGTTCCATAGTCAGGTAAATTTCCAGACAATTGATAAACAGAATCAGCACAAACAGAAGAATCAGAACCTGCATCTGCATAAACAGTTTCATAACGTGTTAAAATCATTTCTTCAGTATCAACACAAACACCGTTTGTAATTGTCCAAGCAAAAGTAAAATCTCTTTCCCAACTTCCCATCGGCAAATTTGAAACAGTAGCATTTATTAAAGAAATATTATTATAAGTAACTCCGTCTGTAACAGAAGACCAAAAACCATAACCAGGCTCTGTATCATTACCCGAAAATTGATAAACTGTTGTATCACAAATTTCATCATCCACACCAGCATCGGCAAAAATTGTTTCGTAACGTGTTAAATTCATTTCATCGGAATCAGTGCAAACACCATTTCTTGTCGTCCAACTAAAAAACATATTATTAATTGGTTCTCCGTTTGTTAGATTTGTAGCCGTTGCATTGTAAATACTCGAATTATTATAAGTTATTTCTGGATTTATTGCTGTCCAATATCCGTAGCCATTTTCTGGTTCCTTGCCAGATAATTGATATTGTAAAGTATCACAAATTTCATCATC
>JAOZMB010000001.1:62400-63567 GCA_029934515.1 Bacteroidales bacterium | reverse complement strand
TTTCTGGTTCCTTGCCAGATAATTGATATTGTAAAGTATCACAAATTTCATCATCGCCAGTATTTGCTTCAACAGTTTCATAACGTGTTAAAATCATTTCATCAGTATCTGGCGGGCATACACCATTTGTAACTGTCCAAGCAAAAGTAAAATCTTTTTCCCAATTTCCTGTCGGCAAATTTGAAACAGTTGCATTTGATAAATAAGGATTATTAAAATTTATTTCTGGTTCGCTTGCTGTCCAGATTCCCGATGTAGATAACGTATCGTTCCCGTTGAGTTGATATTGAGTTAAATCACAAATAGAATCATTTACTCCAGCATTTGCAGGAACTACTTCGTAACGTTTCAAAATCATTTCAGAAGTATCAACACATACTCCGTTTGTAATTTTCCATGTAAATATAAAATCTTTTTCATAATCTCCTTCTGGTATATTAGAAGCTATTGCATTAGAAGCAATTTGATTATCAAAAGATATTTGTGTTTCATTTGCTGTCCATATTCCTGTTCCACAAATAGGTATGTTTCCGTTGAGCTGATATTCATCTATTGCACAAAGCGAAGTATCCGCACCTGCATCAGCCTCAATTGTTTCGTAACGTGTAATTGTTACAGTATTTTCATTTTCAGGACATATTCCGTTTTTTATTGTCCATGTGAAATCAAAATTTCGTTCACAATTCCCTTCAGGTATATTCGAAGCTGTTGCGTTTCTGATGTTTTCGTCATCAAAAATTATTTCAGAAGTTGTTGATGTCCAGATTCCTTCACCTGGTTCTGGTTCGTTTCCTAATAATTGATAATTTCTTATATCACAAATTAGTTCAGGTTCTCCAGCATTTGCAATTATTGTTTCATAGCGTGTTAAAATCAAATCATCAGAACTTTCACAGCTTCCATTTGTTATTGTCCACGTGAAAATAAAATCTCTTTTTCGGCTTCCTTCTGGTATATTTGAAGCAGTTGCATTTGTCAGAATTGGGTCATCAAAAATTATTTCTGGAGCATTTACCGACCACATTCCTGTTCCAGGCGATGTGGCATTTCCAGACAATGAATAAGTTGTTATATCACAAATTTCACCATCTTCGCCAGCATTTGCTGTTACCGTTGCATATCTTGTTAATAACATATCATCAGAACTTTCGCAAGTTCCGTTTTTAA
>JAOZMB010000001.1:0-62300 GCA_029934515.1 Bacteroidales bacterium | reverse complement strand
ATTTCATCATCATCATTGGCATTTGCTGTTATAGTTTTGTATCTTGTTAAAATCATTTCATCTGAATGAGAACAAGCACCGTTTGTAACAGTCCACGTAAAAGTAAAATCCTGTTCCAAACTTCCATCAGGTATATTTGAAGCTGTTGCATCTGGAATCGTTTGATTATCAAAATTTATTTGTGGAATATTTGTTGACCACATTCCTGTTCCCGCTTCTGGAGTCTCTGCTGAGAGTTGATATTGTGTTGTATCACAAATTTGTGCGTCATCACCAGCTTTTGCTATTTCTGTTGCATATCTTGTTAATAACATATCATCAGAACTTTCGCAAGTTCCGTTTTTAATTGTCCACGTAAAAATAAAATCCCGTTCCCAGCTACCAGCTGGCAAATCAGATACAACAGTATTGTATAAAGAAGCATTTGCACTGTAAGTTAGTCCGCTTGTGTTTGATGTCCACACACCATAACCAGATGCTGGATTATTTCCATTAAATTGGTAATTTGTTAAATTGCAAATTTCATCATCATCATTGGCATTTGCTGTTATAGTTTTGTATCTTGTTAAAATCAAAGAGCTTGTATCCGATGGACAAACACCATTTGTAATTATCCATTTAAAATTTGTTTCTCCAAGTGGAATATCTGAGATATTTGTATTGTATAAATTATCATTTTGTATTGTAATAATCGAATTATCAGCTTCCCAAACTCCTGAACCAGGGAATGGGTCATTCCCGTATAAATTAATTGAAGCAATATCACAAAGTAAAGTATCTATTCCAGCATCGGCAAAGATATTTTTGTAAGATGTCAAAACCATCTCATCGGAATGCGAACAAACACCATTAGTAATTGTCCATATAAAATTAAAATCTTCTTTAAGTTCATCATTTGGTAAATTTAATACCGTTGCGTTTGATAAAGAAATATCATCAAAAGTAACTTCGTCTGTTACAGACGACCATACACCATAACCAGATTCGGGATTATTTCCATTAAATTGATAATTCGTTAAATTACAAATTTCATCATTATCTCCAGCTTCAGCTGTTATAGTTTCGTATCTTGTTAAAATCATTTCTGAAGAGTCAACACATACTCCGTTTGTAACAATCCAAACAAAAGTAAAGTTCTCTTCTAAATTTCCAGATGGTATATTTGAAATATTAGCATTTATAGGTGGCTGGTTTTCTAAAATTATTACATTGTTTTCTGATATCCATTTTCCTACTCCAACGGTTGTTGTTACAGCCGATATTTGATATTGTGTTAAATCGCAAATTTGAATATTATCACCAGCATTTGCTGTTTCTGTTGTGTATCTTGTTAATAACATACTATCTGAACTTTTACATATTCCATTTGTAATTGTCCATGTAAAATTAAAATCTGTTTCCCATCCTCCTGATGTCAAACTTGAAACTGTTGCATTTGATAAAGAAATATCATCAAAAATCAAATTCTCTGTATCCGAAGACCAAACACCGTAACCAGGCTCTGGAACATTACCCGAAAATTGATAAACCGTTGTATCACAAATTTTATCGTCCTCGCCGACTTCTGCAATAATCGTTTTGTAACGTGTTAAAATCATTTCATCGGAATGTGTGCAAACACCGTTTCGAGTTGTCCACTTAAATAACATATTATTAATTGGTTCTTCGTTTGTAAGACTTCCAGCAATTGCATTGTAAACACTCGAATTATTATAAGTTATTTCATTATCTGTTGCCGTCCAATACCCGTATCCATTTCCTGGTTCGTTGCCAGAGAGTTGATATTGTAAAGTATCACAAATTTCATTATCATCGCCAGCCTTGGCAATTATTGTTTCGTAACGTGTTAAAATCATTTCATCAGAATCAACACAGACTCCATTTGTAATTGTCCATGTAAAATTAAAATCAGCTTCAAGTTCTTCGCTTGGCAAATTGTTTGCTGTTGTGTTGAAAATGCTTTGATTAACAAAACCTATTCCTATTTGTGTTGTCCATAATCCTGTTCCGTAATCTGGTTCGTTACCGTTAAGTTGATATTGTAAAGTATCACAAATTTTATCATTACCGCCAGTTTCTGCGTTTACTGTTTTGTAACGTGTAATAGTCATTGTATCTGAATTTATAGGACATACGCCGTTTGTAATTGTCCAGATAAAATCAAAATCTTTTTCCCACTCGTTTGCTGGTAGTCCTGAAACTGTGGTACCGTAAAATGTATTATTATTAAAAGTTCCGTCTTCACCTGTCCATTTTCCTGTGCCAGGTGTTGGGTTGTTTCCTGATAATGTATAATTTGTTAAATCGCAAAGCGAAGTATCCACTCCTGCATCAGCAATTATTGTTTCATAAAGTGTTAAATTTATTTCATCTGAGTGCGAACAGACTCCATTTGTAATTGTCCAATCAAAAGTCATATTTGTTAATACCTCTCCGGACGGTAAACCTGTTGCTGTTGTGTTGAAAATACTCTGCTCTGTAAATTCTATTCCATGTGATGTTATTTCTGTCCACAGTCCTGTTCCGTAATCTGGTTCGTTTCCGTTGAGTGTATATTGATATAGTTCACAAATTTCATCGTCATCGCTGGCATACGCCTCAACAGTTTCGTAACGTGTAAGAAGCATTGTATTTGAATGAATACATACGCCATTTGTAATTGTCCAGATAAAATTATAATCTTTTTCCCAAACATCTGGCGTTAAATTAGTAGCTGTTGCTGTGTTTAAATTTGAATTATCAAAAATAATTCCTCCGTTTTGGTTTGTCCAAGTTCCGTAGCCAAGTGCTGGCGCGTTTGCTGATAATTGATACTCATCGTCATCGCAAATTTTATTATCGCTGCCGGCATCTGCTTCAACAGTTTCGTAACGTGTTAAAATCATTTCATCTGAATGTGAACACTCACCATTTATAATTGTCCATGTAAAAATAAAATCTTTTTCCAAATCGTCTGTTGGCAGAGTTACATAAGTTGTGTTACTTGCATTGTCAAAGACAACATCTGTATTATTTTCCCAACGTCCTAAAGACAAAGAGTCATTTCCGTTAAGCTGAAATCTTGTGTTATCACAAATTTTCGCATCTTCTCCGGCACTTGCAATAATTGTTTCATAACGTCTTATAGTCATTGTATCTGAACCTCGACAAACCCCGTTACTAACTGTCCATGTAAAAATCATTTCGTTTTCTGTATTTCCAGAAGTAAGATTTGAAGCTGTTGCATCATAAGAGCTTCTGTTATCAAAAGTTATACTTTCATCTGTTGTCGTCCAGTATCCGTATCCATACAGTGGCGGGTCAGCCGAGAATTGATATTCTTTAGTATCACAAATAAAAGAATCATCTCCAGCATTTACATTAATACCGTTATCAATATTTAGCAAAACTGTATCGCTTATTTCTTCTCCGTTTTCAATACCTATATTGTATGCAATACAGCGATACTGATAAGCGTTCATATATAATTCTGGCGTTGTTATTGTTAAAGTATCACTTGTCATTCCGCTGTAAAAAGCTTCATATTCTTCTATATTACGAAAGCCGGAGTATTCGTTTTCTTTTACCTGCCAAATTAACCTGTCGTAACATGATGCAACAATATCAAAAGCTGCACTGTTTCCTTGACAAATTGTAGTATCATGCGGTTGTTCTTCTATTAATAAAAAATCAGTAAAACACTGAACCGTATTCAAATTGTCAATAATTGTTCCATTTGTACCGTTTTGAACAGCAATAGAAGGATTTTCATCTGTTCCTGCCGTTCCCATTGAATTTATAATATTTGTAGGTGATACCGTTGAATACCAAACCGCACCTCCACCACCTCCACCACCAGCACCAGCCGTTCCTGTAGCCGAGCCTCCGTTTCCGCCAGGGACATTTACTAATATATCCGAAATTGTATTTACTTCTAATAAAACAGTACCTCCTGCACCTCCTCCTGCACCGTTTCCGTTTGCATTTCCAGCATTTTCGCCTTTTGCTGAAATAGTGCTTCCTATTTCGCTAATTCCAATAATTTCATTTGCACGTATAATTACAATTCCTCCACCGTTTGCACCATCTGTTCCATTCACGTTGTCGCTATGACCTGCACCTCCTGCACCTCCCAAGAAAATTTTATTATCTTCATTGTTATATGTTAATTCAATTCCACCTATTGCAGCTAAAAAAGAACTTCCTCCGTTTCCTCCGTTTCCAGCATTTCCTCCTCCTGCACCTCCATTGTTTCCAGCATTTCCTCCTCCACCTCCATTTACATTTTTACCTGCGGCACACTCGTAGTCTGTTCTGTCTAAATCATATGTTATACCTTCACCTTTTATGGCTGCTGTACTGTTCTCTAATGATGAGAAATAACCACTAAAATCGGTTGAATAGGTCATAATTTCATGTTTACCACCTCTAAAACCTTTTGCATCTGCATTTATTCCAATATTTAATTCAACCGTTCCATTAGCTTCAATTACGACAACTCCACCTTTTGAACCATTCCACTCTGGCGGTTGAATTGTTTTATCCGAGAATCTTACATCATCGAATCCAAAAACTTTTATCAACTGTACACTTCCAAGAATATCATCATAATCTTTTGCAAACTCCTTAGCAAAATAAATATCGTTTCCCGAAATAGCAGTAATATCCAAAAATTCATAATTACCAGCATGATTATCATTTGTAATATTTCCGTAATTGCTTGTATTTGTTGTGTCAAATTCGGCTCCTTTCATCTGAATTAATAAAACACGGTCACCTACTTCAAATTCTCCAAGTATATTACCTTCTACTGAAATATTAAAGAGATTGTCAACTGTAAGATGATTACACTGAATATTGCTGACAACTGCATCAACAACATCAAAACTTCCAATAAGTACATCGTCAGAAGAAATACATGCTCCATTTGTTATCGTCCATGTAAGTGTACTAATTCCAAGCGGAATTTTACTTGCAACAGTTGTATATAAACTTGGTGTTGCAATTTCAACTGATGTATTTGAAGCCGTCCATAATCCTGTTCCAGGTTCTGGTGTATTTCCGTTTAAATTATAAATTTCTGCACCTGAAATTTCATCTGGACCTCCAGCATCAGCTTCTATTGTTATGTCTCTTGTTATTACAGTTGTGTTGGAATTTACGCAAGCACCGTTTGTGATTGTCCAGATTAAATCTGTGCTTCCTTCGGGTAAATTGTTAGCAACAGCTTGGTACCAGTTCGGATAGTCAAATGTAATATCTGCATTCGGACTTGTCCATACCCCATTACCGTAGTTCCCATTTAATTCATAATATGTACTATCGCAAATCGATTCATCTTCTCCAGCATCGGCAAGGATAGTTTCATTACGAGTTAAAATCATATCTTCAGAATCTATACATGCCCCGTTTGTTACTGTCCATGTAAAAGTAATAATAATATTATTTATTGACTCTCCGTTTGTTAAATTTGAAGCTATTGCTCCTGGAATATTTGAAGTATGTTGGCTTGAGTTATTATCAAAAGTTATATAATTGTAATCTGTTGTCCATGTTCCGTAGCCTGCTTCTGGCTCTGTTGCAGATAATTGATATTCTGTAAAATCACAAATTGAAGTATCGTTACCGGCTTTAGCATTAACTTTTTCGTAACGTGTGAGAATCATTGTACTTGAGCTAATACATGCTCCGTTTGTAATTGTCCATTCAAATGCTGCTTCATTAATTAATTCTTCGTCTGGTAAATTTGAAGCAGTTGTATTATAAATACTTGAGTTATCAAAAGTTATTCCTGGTTCACTTGTCCACATACCGCTTCCGCAAACGGGTTCATTTCCTTCGAGGACATAAGTTGTGTTATTACAAATATTTTCATTATCTCCAGCATTGGCATCAACTGTTTCGTACCTTGTTAAAATCATTTCATCAGTATGACTGCACACACCATTTGTAACAGTCCATTTTAAATTAAAATCTTTTTCCCAAAAAATATCCGATAAATCTTGAACAGTTGCATTTGTCAAAGAAGGATTATCAAAATTTATGTAACTTTCTGTTGCTGTCCACATTCCTGAACCGTGTTCGGGAGTTTCTGCGTTTAATGTATAATTTGTTAAATCACAAACTTCAGCATTACCTCCAGCATCAGCTTGTATTGTTTCGTAACGTTTTAAAATTATTTCATCGTTATCTGTGCAAACACCATTACGCGTTGTCCATGTAAAAATCGTTTCGTTACTTGGATATATCTCTGGCAAACCAGAAACTGTTGCATTATAAATACTTGAATTATCATAACTTATATTATTTTGTGTTGTTGTCCATGTTCCATATCCTGCACGCGGTTCTATTGCAGAGAATTGATATATTGTTGTATCACAAATAGCATCATCTTCGCTTGCATTTGCTGTAATTGTTTCGTAACGTGTTAAAGTCATTTCATCGTAATCTACACAAAGTCCGTTTGTAACAGTCCATTTAAGAATATAATTTTTTTCAGGATAATCTTCCACTAAACCAGATACTATTGCATTGTTATCATTTTCTTCATTAAAATCAATATAAGTTTTAACAGCTGTCCATAGACCTTGTCCTATCAAAGGGTCGCTTCCGGAGAGCTGATAAGTTACAGCATCGCAAATTTCTTTATCATCACCAGCATCGGCTGTAATTACATCATAACGAGTTAAAACCATTTCATCGGTATCGGTACAAACACCGTTTCTGGTTGTCCATATAAAATTTATAATATTTATATAATCATCACCTCCGCTAGTTAGGTTTGAAGCTGTTGCATTGTAAGTACTTGAACTGTATTCAATATCTGGGTCTGTTGTGCTACTCCAAAATCCGTATCCTTCTTCTGGAATTTCAGCCGAAAATTGATATTCATCTGCACAAACAGCATTATCCTCACCAGCTACAGCTTCTATAAATTTATCTATTCTAAGAATTGCATAATTGCTTTCTGCATAATGTCCGTTACTACTGCGAGTTGCAACACAACGATATGCATAACCGTTCATTCTCAGCAGTGGCTTTGTGATTGTTAAAGTCTTGGTATCTGTACCTGAGTAAATATCATTATCACTGATATCAGTAAAATATCCTTGAATTACTTCGCATATCTGCCACTGAAAAGAATTTTCACATTCAGCATCAATTGTAAAACTTGCGTTGTCACCTTCACAAATTGTAGAATCTTCTGGATGTTGCGTTATTTTTACCGACATTAAATCATTAAAAACCAAATTTAACCCGTCTATTTCTGTTCCATTTGTTCCATTTTGTGCGCCACCTGAACCGTCTGCCGTTCCTCCTGTATTTGTATTATTTGTAGGAAATGCATTTGAATACCATAAAGTTCCTCCTGCACCGCCACCACCGCCTGCGTTTCCTGTGCCTCCGTTACCGCCTTGCATTTCTGTGGATAGACTGTCAATTGTTGTTGTATTTATTAATATTGTTCCACCTGCGCCACCGCCGCCTGCACCGTTGCTTGTATTTTCAGCATTTTCTCCTTTTGCAGATATTTTATTTCCTCCTCCTTCGATTGTTGAGCCACTACTCATAATTATAATTCCACCTCCGGCACCTCCTGATGTTCCGTTATATCCAGCTCCTCCTCCTCCTCCGAGAAAGATTTTATTATCAGTATTATTATATTCCAATCCGTTGCCTCCTATTGCCGCCAAAACAGAGCCGAGACCTCCATTGCCACCAGATACATCGTTTCCTCCTCCTCCTCCGCCGTTGTTTCCAGCATTTCCTCCGCCTCCACCGTTGGCATTTTTTCCTGCGGCGCATTCGTATTCTGTTTCTGCAAAAGTTCCAGCTATTCCTTCGCCTTTTCTGGCAGCATTATTATCACTAAATAAAGAAAAATAATCGTTAAAACTTGTTTGATTCATAGTTGAAGCAACACCACCTCTAAAACCTTTTCCATCGGCTGTTATATCAATTCCATTTAATGTGATTGTATCAAATGCACTAATTGCAAGTACGCCGCCAGTGGAACCATCCCAAGCTGGAGCATCAATATCGGAATCTGAAAAAACTACATCTTCAAACGGATAAACTCTGATTAACTGAACATTTCCAGAAATATCGTAATTGTTTTTTATTGATTTATTGAAAGTTATAGTGTTTCCAGAAATACCTCCAAGCGGGATATAAAGAAATTCATAATTACCGGCATTGTAATAGTTTGTAATATCTCCGTAGTTTATACTATTTGTATTATCTATTTCTGCTCCCTGCATCTGAATTAATAAAACAGACTCAAGTTGACGAAAATGTGCAGAACTTTCAACAATGATATTAGAACTGCAATCCTGATTATTAACAGCAGTAACAGCAGTATTTATTGATACATATTTACCAACAAGAATATTATCCGATTCTTTACATGGACCTTCGGTAATTGTCCAAGTAAAAGTATGTATTCCGTTAGGAATATTACGCGCCCAAGTATTTGCAGAACTGTTGTCATCGAATGTAACACCTGAAACAGTATCCAGTCCGTAAGCAATAGTCCATTTTCCTGTTTGATTATTTTCTGGCTCATTTCCAATTAAATTATGTTCTGTATCATTCGAAACATCATCAGGTCCACCAGCATCAGCATAAGGGTCATATCTTGTAATAATAATATTATCTTGATAAAGGTCGCAAACACCGTTTTGGACATTCCAAGTGAAAGTAATATTGCCTTCTGGTAAACCATTAGCTATAGTTTTAAAATTATTTGGTGCGTTAAACGTAATACCAGATGGTTCACTTGTCCAGTATCCATTACCAGGATAAGGGTCATCGGCACGTAAATAACACCAACTATAATTACATAAAATATAATCGTCACCAATAACCTGCGAGCCAACTGTTTCGTAAGATGTTAAAATCATTTCATCGGAATCAGTACAAACACCGTTTTTAATTGTCCAAGTAAATTTAGTTTCTGTTCCATTAGTTTTTGGGAAACCCGAAACTAAAGCATTGTGCATTGAGGCATAAGTAAATGTTAGACCGCTTCTGTTACTTGTCCAAACACCATAGCCAGGTGATGGATCGTTTGCCTGTGAAAATGTATATTCATCTGAATCACAAACTCCATCATCTTCGCCAGCTGTTGCTTGAATTATTTCATAACGTGTTAAATTTATTGTATTGGAATTTATACAGCCTCCGTATTCTATTGTCCACGTAAAAGTTATATTATTTATATCATTTCCACTTGTTAGGTTTGAAGCTACGGCAGTATTTAAATTTGAATTATCAAATATAATTTCAGCATCGCTACTTGTCCAAGTTCCGATTCCATGTTCGGGCGTATTTGCTGATAATTGATAACTTGAATTATTGCAAATCTCAGCATCGTCTCCTGCATCTGCATCGACATTTCTGTGGCATGTTAAAATCATATTATCAGAGTCTTCGCAGAGTCCGTTTGTAACCGTCCACGTAAAAGTAAAATCCCTTTCCCAATCATCTATTACCATGCCAGAAGCAGTTGCACTTGTACTTGTTAGGTTGTCAAAACTTACGCTATTGCTTGTGTTTGTTGTCCAAATTCCTGTTCCAGGTGCTGGGTTGTTTCCGTTCAATGTATAAATTGTACCGCAAATATCTTCATCGTCTCCAGCATCTGCTTCAATAACTTTGTAACGTGTTAGTGTCATTGTGTCCGAACTTTCACAATCACCGTTTATTACAGTCCACGTAAAATCAATATAGTTCACATAATCATTATTGGTAAGGTTTGAAACTGTTGCTGTGTTCAAGTTTGAATTATCAAAAATAATTTCCTTATCGTTCGTTGTCCATATTCCGTATCCCGTTTCTGGTGTGTTTCCAGATAATTGATAAACAGAATCGCAAACTTGAGCATCGTCACCTGCATTGGCTGTTACGCCTTTGTATCTTGTGAGTAACATATTATCAGAAGATTCACATGGACCGTTTGTAATTGTCCATGTAAAATTTGCGGTAAACTCATCATCTGGCAAACCTGAAACTGTAGCATTATGTAATGAAATATTATCGAAAGTTAAATTGTTAAGCGCATCATAAGTCCAAATACCTGAACCTGCATCGTGTTCTTTTCCATTAAATTGATATTCGTTTGCACAAATACCAGCAGTACTGTCACCTGCATTAGCATTAATTTTTTTGTAACGAGTTAAAATCATGCTGTCAGAATCTTTGCACTTACCATTTGTAATTGTCCAAATAAAAGTAAAATCTTTGTTATATACATTATTTTGAAAGTTCGGTAGATTTAAAACACTCGTATTATACAATGAAAGATTATCAAAAGTTAAACCGGCAGTTGTACTTGACCATTCACCATAACCCTGAATAGGATTATTTCCTGAAAATTGATATTTTATTCCGCAATTTATATCATTATCTCCGGCATTGGCTTCAATAAGTTTATCTATTTTTACCTCAATATCATTACTGTATTTATCATCACGACAGCTTGAAACCATACACTTGTAAAATCCAGAATTTTCTATTTCTCTACTAATTGTTAATATTGATGAGGTTGCTCCTATTATTTGATTACCGTCTTTATACCATTGGTAATCAAGGTTCTCGTAACCTGTAGTTTCAATAGTAAGTTCAATATTATCGCTTTCTTCACAAACATGAGGAAGAGCCGGAATAGAAGTTAAATCTTTTTCAATCTCAAAAGCTGTAATATCTTTTAACAAAACAGCAGAATCATAAGAACGATCCTTGCCATTACCATCAGCAATGACAATTTTTATATGATTTGTATCGTCTTTTTTTACAGCAAAAGTAATTGTTATTAATTTTGTATAACCGTCATATACAAAGTCAATTTCACCATTATTTGTATTGTAATAATTTTGGTTTATACTGCTGTTTATTGTAGTATTTGAAATAACTTTTTCTCCCTCCATCTCATTAATAAATGCTACATTATTAATCTTTTCATTACCATTAAGGAATATTGCAAAAGCATCACTTAAACCTTGATTACTTCCGTATTCTTCTGAAGCATATATAAATGAAATAGTAATTGAATCAGTTGTAGGTATAAAATCAAATTCAAGAACTGTTGCATCTTTAGTAGATTCATCTTCAGAATAATACTGATTCAAGTCTTCATCGCCATGAAGATTAAGATCAGAAGAAGCTGGATGACCTCCCTGTGATTGATCTGCTTTATTAACATATCCATTGCTTAAAATAATTCCTTTTTTAATACCAAGTCCATCTCCACTGTAGCTAAATACTCCTGCTGCTGCTCTTGAGCCTGTAAATTTGACATTTTGAATATCCATATCCTTTTTACATCCTATTATACTTTCCACAAGTGTTGTTTCCGTTATTTCGTCCGAGCCGAGTTGTGTAACTTTCATTTTTTTTTCTTGTGCCGTAAGCTGTAAACTAAATAGTAAAAAAACAACAGCAATACTTAATTTCAAGTTTTTTATAAACCCTAAATTTAAACGAATTTTAATAGTAAATTTTTTCATAATAGAATTGTTAGTTATTAGTGGTTAGTTATAACTTTTATTTTTACAAGACAAATTTATGTATAGTTCATTGTTTTTTGCAAAAATAGTGTATGAATGGACTATTTTTTACACAAATTACTCTTTTTTGTATTCATTATTGTAACTTGCACAATAAACAAAAACAGTATCTTTGTTTAAAACAACCAGCCTTACTTATATACAATCCTGAAATACCGAAAAAGTGAAAAAAAAAACTTTTTTTTATTTTTTTTTGTTTGTAAACAATTGAAAACCAATTTATTAAAAATTAAAAAAAAAATATTTTTCCGTTTTTTTTCACTTTTTCGTCTTTTTTGTATTGTATTTATAGCAAACATACTTTAATAAATAATGTCAAAAATCTGTGTTCCTTTTATCGAGCAATAGAAAATAGGTCAAACACAAATTATAGTAGTTATAAAATATAGATTAGTTTTTTTTGTAAAGAAAAGTTTACTATTTTTGACAATTTATTTTAATAAGATGATTGTCAATTGTGTGATTATTATAAAAAAACAATAAAGTCACAATAAATAATATGAAAAAAGAAATAAATAATACATGGCGAAAATCTATAGATTTGATTTTATCTGGAAAGAAAAATGAAAGTTTTGAAATAATATGTTTGTTGGAAGACAGTAAAGGAAAATTAGAAATTGAAATTTTTAAGCAGATAATCATAAAAACTTACGGTAGTGGATTTGAAACAGGTAACCTTAAAACAATACTTTGGCTCTCTTTTGAGTATTTTGCAGAAAAAATATTATCTGACAATTTTAATTACAGAAACGAAAAAGCAACATCAAGTTTCTTTAAAACATCATGCATATATAAAACATGGGAATATAAAAAACAACTCGTAAGTTACACAAAACAACTTAATGTTTATACAAAAAAATTATCCGCAATTGGTATATCTGATAATGAATTTTCATATATAGAAAGAGACCGTTTGATGAAAATTATAGTAACAGTTTTTCGTCAATTGAAAGAGCATGATTATAAGAAATTTATTTTTCTTGTGAAAATTTACAACGGTATAAAATCAAAAAGAATAGATAAATTGAATAATGACAAGCTATACGAACTGCTGTCGCCTTTCTATAATTTTAAGAAGAATAGTATAAATAAATTTAATCAAATTTTTAAACAAAAATTATTCGATGAAGTTAAATTTAAATTTGATAAATAAGTAATCGTTAAATAATAAATTAGTTTTTGCTTCTTACAGTTTTACAAAAGTTACTAATAATATGGCACGCATCAAAATATTTAAGTGCTGAAAATCAAAGAATTACTATAAAAAAATAGATAAATAGCAACTAACCACTAACAAATAGAAACTAAAATCTTACAAAACACAAAAAATTATGAATAAAAAAATAGTATTTTACGCGGAGAAATTTATAAATGACCGTCTAACAAAATCCGAAACTTTTGCACTTAAAAATTTTATGAACAATGACAAATCATTTGCAAATGATTTTAAATTCTTCCTGCAAATGAACGCAACAATGAATGTTTATACACAAAATTATGTGTCTCCAGTTAATAAAATTTTATCAATTAAAAAAAAAAATAATATTAACTTAAGACGTGTTTTAAGATATGCCGCTTCTATTTTAATATTTGTATGTTTATCAATATTTTTGACCAATAATATTGTTCAAAAAAAATATACAGAAGAGAGCCAAAAATTGAAAGAACAGATAAAACACGGCAAATCACAAATCGTAAAAAATAAAAAATTGTTGTCGGGCTTGCATGATATAAGAAAAAAGAATATAGAACTTGTAAAAAATAAAAAAGTCTTGGAGAAAGAAAACGCAGAACTAAAATCAAATAAAGAAAACATATTTAAGAGAGCCTGTAAATTTCTTATCTCAGGAAAAGACCCTGACTATGAGAAGCGTTTATCTGATTACTTTCTTGGTTCTATCCGTTCTTCTGATAAAGTTTTTCCAGAGAACGATTATATTTTTAACTCTTTTGAATCTATAAACTTTAATTGGGAAATTTTGGAGACCGATGCTGTTGTTACGCTTACTGTTTTCAACAAAAATTCCGTTTATTATGTTATAAACGGAATTTACGAAAGACATACAATTCCTAAGAAAACTTTAAAACATGGATTATATTATTGGAAGTTGGAACTATTCGGAGAAGAGGTATATTTAGGAAAATTTTATATCTATTGACAATTATATTTATAAATTTTAATCAAATTAATTAATAACTAATAATCAATAATCTTATGAAGAAAATTATTTCTACTTTACCGCTATTGTTAATAAGTATTTATTTATTTGCACAATCAGGAATTAAATTTCACACAACACTTGATTCTCATAGCAAAGATGTTTTTATCACAAATTTCAGTGAAGACGGTCAATTTTTATCCACTTGTTCCCGAGATAAGACAGTTAAGATATATAAGATAATAGATGCTACTTTTAAACTTATTGAAACTATTAAATTTGACGAACATATTTATAGTATTAGTTTTAGTCCAGACAATAATTTTTTAGCTGTCGGCAGCGATTATGTTGAAATATATAGTAAAAACGATGATAAATTTGAACTTATTAAAACTTTTGAATATTATGAAAAAGAAATTTCATTTGTTAAATTTAGTCCTAACGGTCGTTTTTTTCTTTTTTCTTCTAACAAAGAAATAAAAATATATGAGATAATAGATAAAAATTTTAAATGTATTAAAACTATTTCTTTAGGTCGTGGTCAGATTTTTTCTATTGATTTCAGTTCTAACAGTAAATTTCTTGTTTTAAGTCATAATAATTTAATAGATATATACAAATTATTACTTCCATTGAAAAAAATAGTTACTGAATATGTAAACGATGATATGGCTGTTTGGCTAAAAAAAGACGATTTTAAAAGTACCGAATATTATTTTAAAAGAACATATAACGATAAGATAGACAATAGACGAGACAGTTTAACACAAAAGAAATTATCCGAGAAGCTTTTACCTATATTGGATTCCGAGATTTTAAGTGCCAAGTATGATTCGGATAGTGAAACAGTTAAAATAGATTTTGATTTTTTTCCAAATATATACGTGTCAGTTCCTCGTTCAGAAGCCGAGCTTTTTTGCAACAATATAAAAAAAGCCATTTTCAGAGATGCTTTATTTGCTTTAACTGGAGAATACTCTGCGGCTATTATTAGTGCCAATATTTTTATGCCCGCTACGGGCAAAAATTATATTTTTAAAAATACGAACCGCTATATTTTCAAAAGGAAAAAGGTAAAACCAGAATACGAAATTATTGTTATAGAAATTGACCGTGGAGAATTGACTATCAAAGATATTGTATTAACAGCACATATAGATACAAGAAAAATGATACAAAGAAATACAAAACCTCGAAAAATTATTGAAAATAAATTTGAAGTATGTATGCTTCTAACAAGTGAAAATGAGATAGATTCAATATTTATAAATAATCAAAAAATGTCTATAGATAGTTCAAATAATGACAGTATTTTTACAAATGCTTGGATTGACAACGATGATAGTATATTTGTTGTCCGTGCTATAGACAAAAGAGGAAACTCTGTAAGAAAAAAGTTCTCTATTACTAACTATCCAGCACCTAAAAATTTGCTTGGCATCGGGAAAAATTATGTTCTAATGATACCAATAAGCGAATACGAACATGACTCCATTCCAGACCTGGAAAATAAACCAATAGAAGATGCTGAAAGATTAAAAAATGTTCTAATTAAAGATTATAATTTTAAGGAAAAAAATATAATGTTATTATCTAATCCTACACGCGAAGATATTATTGATAAATTTAACGAACTAGAAAGAATAATTACCGAAAAAGACAATCTTTTAATATTTTATGCTGGACACGGAACATATGACCAAGAAAATGCAATAGGTTATTGGTTGCCCTCAGATGCAGATAATAAAAAAACAAGCAAATATATATATTATAGTCAATTAAGAGACGATATACAAAAAATTAACTCACTCCACACTTTATTAGTTAATGATGCCTGCTACAGCGGTGGTATATTTAGGAACATAAATAAACAAAACTCAGGTAATAGTATAAATGCAAAAAAAAATAAATCTTCCACAGAATATAAAGAATCTCATCTCTCTATATATATCAAAAAAAAATATGCAAAAAAAAGCCGTCAGGCTTTGACAAGTGCCGAACTTAAACCAGTCCCAAATGAGAGTGTTTTTTTTGAATATTTTATCAATGCCTTAATTAGAAATAAAAGACCATATTTATCAGCAAGCGATTTATTTAATGAAATAAACGAAGACGTTACAAGTAAAACTAATAATATGCCACAGCTTCGAGTTATTAATGATACAGGAGACCAAAACGGAGAATTTATTTTTGTAAGAAATATAAATAATTGATGTTTTTTAGTGGCTATTTGTTAGTGGTTAGTGGTTAGTGGTTAGTTTCTATTTGTTAGTTTTTAATTTCTATTTTCTATTTGTTATGTTTTTAAAATAGTAATTGTTTGATTTTCAGTACTTTAATATTTTGATGCATCTGCCATAATAAATAATTGATAATTGTTTATTTTCAATATCTATAATTATGAGATTATTTCTAATTTTTCAGTTTTTATTTTTAATTTTATTACAAAGTTTTGCACAAAATAACAATAAATATGCACTTATTGTTGGTATTTCTGAATACAAATATACCAAAGAATGGGGTATTCTACATACAGATTTAGATGTAGAATTAATAAAAAATGGACTTATATATCGCGGTTTTGAAGAGAAAAATATAATTGTTCTTCAGAACTCTAAGGCATCAAAAAAAGCAATATTAGATACATTTACCAGCATAACAAACAATCTAAAATACGGTGACATTTTTTATTTTCACTTCTCTGGACACGGACAACAGATATGCGATGACAATAAAGATGAAATTGACGGTTATGATGAGTCATTGGTTTGTTATGCTGCAAAAAATAAATCCTCAAAATCATATAATGGAGAAGAACATATTAGAGATGACAATTTAAAAAAAATTATTCAAGAACTGAGAAAAAAAACTGGAAGTAAAGGTAATATTTTTTTTACAATTGATGCCTGTAATTCAGAAAGTATGTCAAGAGAAATAAAACAGGAAAAAAAATATGGTAAATTTATCACTAGCGATTGTAAAAATAAATTAAAGGAAATTCGTATAGACGAAAGTGGATTTGATTTCACGAAGGAAGACAATAAAGTAGCTTCTTTTATAATATTTTCGGCATCAATGCAGCACAAAAAAAATAAAGAAATTAAAATTTCAGGAACAGAAGACTTCATAGGTCCGTTGTCTTATTTTTTATATAAAGGCTTAACAAATAAAAATATAAGAACTTACAAAGCCCTTTTTGAACACATTAAGATTTCTTTTGCAAACAATACAAAAGGACAGTTTCCAACAGCTGAAGGCGAGCTTAATAATTTTCTTTTTTCGGATAAAATTTCAACTCATAAACAATACAGTATAATAGAAAAAATAGAAAATGATTCTATTGTAATTATTAACAACGGCAAATTGGCTAATATTACAAAAGGCACTATTTTAGGAATTTACAATCAGGATACACAAAACCAAAATGAGAGTTCGAAAAAAGCTGATGCAGTTGTAATTGAAGCGAAGGCGTTCTCCTCCAGAGTAAAAATAAACAAAAAAATAAACAAAAAAGAACTTAAAAAAATGCGTTTTTTTATTGAAAAAAGACAGCTACAACCACACAAAATAAAACTGTATATGTCATATGAAATATATGAAAATAAATATTTGCTCTCTGTTATTAATAAATCGAAATTCATTTTACTCGAAAGCGATAGCTCAAAAGCTGATATTATTGTTTCACAAAAAATTGATAATGACTCAATAAAACTGTCATTTTATTATACAATAAATAAATATAATCATTCTGTGAAACTTATAAATCATAATATCGAAATTAAAAAGAAAATAATGGAAATCTGCAAAAATTATAATAAAACAGTTATCTTAAAGAACCTTGAAATAAATAATGATAAATTTAAAATCAGTGCAGAAGTCTTACCTGCATCTAACAAAAAATTAGGTTATTTTGTTTTCCAATCAAAACAGATACTTAAAATAAAAATAAATAATAACAGCGATTATCTTTTATATTATCAGTTAATTGATTTTCAACCAGACAATAAACCTAATCTGATTTGTCCATACACTGAGTACAGACAAAGCCCAACAGATTTTAAACTTGAACCAAAAGGAGGCTCAATGGAAATTAGTCTTGATATATCACCTCCTTATGGTCTGGAACATTTTAAAATAATTGCATCATCACAACCACTTTACCAACTTCCATCAATTATTGAAGGAATATCAAGAAATTTTACACAAGAATATACAGAGTTTGAAAATTTTTTAACTGCATTAATAGAAGGAAATGAAATATCATATAGAACAATAGTAACAAACAAATGCTGTACTTATGATTTTGTGATTATTACAAAACAATAAAATATTTTTCCTGTAGGAATATTTGAATTATGAATATAATAATTATTAAAAATAAAAGAATCAGAATGCTTTGTTCTAAAATATTTCTTTTTTAGAACAAAGTCTGATTTTTTTGCTGATTTCACAAGTTGAAAGTTTATGATGTACTAAATATATTATTTATAAATACAGCAATTTTGTCAATAGCATCTTTCGCTTCGGGTACTGTTTTTTGAAATAGATGCCACCAGTGTATAAGTCCATCGAATACTTGCAGATTTACTTCAACACCGTCTTCCTCTGCTTTTTTTACAATATTTAACGAATCATCATATAACATTTCGGCATTGCTGACCTGAATAAGTAAAGGAGATAGTCCTTTTAAATCAGCAAAAACTGGTGATATTTGTGGGTGTGTAACTGGATATTTTCCAGAATACATTTTAGACCATAATTGCATTTTTTCTTTATCAACAAGCGGGTCATTATTTTTATTTTTTTCAATAGATTTGTTGCTGACAGTAAGATCCACCCAAGGCGATATACATACACCCGCTCCCGGTAGTGGTATTTTTTGCTCTTTAAGCGCAAGTTGTGTTGCAATTACTAATCCTCCACCAGCAGAATCTCCAACAAATATAATATCTTTTGGTTTTTTACCTCGTTCAAGAAGAGCTTTATAACTAATCACAGCATCGTTTACAGCGGCTGGGAAAGGATTCTCTGGTGCTTTACGATATTCAATAATAATTCCTACACGATTAGTTTTTTTGGCAAGCCGTCCGACTAATGCTCTGTGTGTGTGCAAAGAGCCTATCGTATAGCCACCACCGTGCATGTAAAGTATTATTTGATAAGTATTTACAGCTTTGCTTGGTATTATAACTTCAGCTACTACTTTCCTAAAACATGATTTGTTTTCAAGAACAACCTTTTTAAAATGAACACCCCATGGTAGCATCGAAAATATTGTACTCAACTCAAGAACTGGTCGCATGTGTTTAAAAATTGGTATCCTTCCTTTTCGTTTCATACGATTGGAAGCTGTCTGAAGCATTTTTTTTATTCGTTCATGTTTTTTTGAAGGCATTATATATTGGTATTATAATAAAAAAATTACAATTTATCATTTAGGACAGACGCATCAAAATATTTAAGTATTGAAAACCAAGGAATTATTATTTTAAAAACTAAGAATTAAAAACTAAAAACTAAAAACTAAGAACTAAAAACTAAGAACTAAAAACTAAAAACTAATTATCATTATTTAAATTTCTTAATTGTTCCGTCTTTTATTTGTTTCATATAATCTTTTAAATCTTGTTTTACTTCTGGCGCTAGAATAATAAGTCCCAGAATATTTGGAAAAGCCATACTTAATATCATAAAATCTGAAAAATCTACAACAGCACCAAGACTGGAAGCCGAACCTATTACAACAAAAATAAGAAAAATAATATAATAAATAAGAGACCCCATATACAAATTTTTTGTTATCTTTCGTTTGCCAAGAAATTTTCCAAAAAGATATTTGAAACCATTGAGTCCATAATATGACCAAGAAATCATCGAAGAAAATGCGAAAAGAAAAATAGCTATTGTTAATATCCAAGGAAACCATAAAAAAACAGATTCAAAAGCCTTTGAAGTAAGTGCCGCACCTTCAAGACCAGCCGCAACTTCTGGGTCGTTGTAACCAGTAAAAATAATAACAAGAGCAGTCATTGTACATATCACAACTGTATCTATAAATGGTTCTAATAGAGCAACAAAACCTTCACTTATTGGTTTGTCTGTTTTAACAGCCGCATGCGCTATTGATGCAGAACCTACACCCGCTTCGTTTGAAAAAGCGGCACGTTGAAATCCAACAATAAGAACTCCAATAATTCCACCCTTCAAAGCATCAGCAGAAAAAGCTCCATTAAAAATAAGTCCGAAAGCATCACCAGCATTTGTAATATTTATTCCTATTATGACAAGTGCCGTACCAACATATAAAAAAGCCATAAATGGAACAATTTTTTCAGTTACTTTTGCAATACTTTTTATTCCACCGAGAACAACAACACCTATAAGTAGAGCCAAAATAATTCCGTAATAAGCTCCGTATCCATCTATGCCCGGAATAATACTTGAAAATTGAGAAAATGATTGATTGGCTTGAAACATATTACCACCACCTAATGAACCGCCAATAACAAGAACAGCAAAAAGACCTGCAAGTATTTTACCGAGCATTCCCATGTTTCTCTTTTTCAGTGCTTTACTAAGATAAAACATAGGGCCTCCAGACACCTGACCATCGGAATCTATATTTCGATATTTCACTCCGAGAGTAACTTCCGTAAATTTTGAAGCCATACCGAGCAGTCCCGCAACAACCATCCAGAAAGTTGCACCTGGGCCGCCAAGAGAAATAGCTATTGCCACTCCTGCAATATTCCCAAGTCCAACCGTAGCTGACAATGCCGTTGCCAGGGCTTGGAAATGCGAAACTTCACCTTTATGAGAAGGGTCATCGTATTTTCCTCTAATTAAATCAATTGCATGTTTAAAACCTTTAAAATTTATAAAGTTCATTTTTATTGTAAAAAACAACGCACCAAAAACAAGCCATACAACAACAAAAGGAATCTTCATTTTTTTTTCATCGCCGTTTGCATGATACAAAATATTATCATTATCATCAGTCAAAACAGGGTCATAAATATTTAATACCGCAAAAATATCAAACATCAAAATCCTGCCAACAGCATCGACAATAGGAACAAAAAAAGAGTTTATTTTTTCATCAACCGATTCTGTTGGAACTGTAAAAATAATTTTCTTGCGCTTGCCTGAATCATCGCTTACTTCTAAAATATATTCTTTTCCCTCTGTTAGACTTTCTGATTTATTTGATTCCAACGGTGTAGATTGATTTGTCCACTTATATACATAAGGAGACGTTCCGCCAGTTACTTTGGCAATTACAAAAGCATCATTTATTTCATTTGATTTATTATTTATTTCCAGTTCTATATTTAAATCCTGAGCTTTTAATGAAAACAATAACAAAAATATAAATGTTACAGTTATAAATAATCTAAAAATATGCTTCATAAGATTTGTTTTCTTTTACTATTAAAATTTTAATTGAAAAGTATATTATACCTCAAAATAATGTAATTATATAAACTGTTGGCATGACTTAAAGCCACACCGACAGTATAAATATAATACATTTTATTATTATCATTAATTAGCAAACATTCTTAGTTGTTGTGTTATTTTTTGTTTAAGGTCTTTTCTTTCAACTATATAATCCAAAAAACCGTGTTCCAGAAGGAACTCAGCACTTTGAAATCCTTCTGGAAGGTTTTTGCCTATTGTATCTTTTATAACACGTGGACCTGCAAAACCTATTAATGCGCCTGGTTCTGAAATATTTATATCGCCAAGCATTGCAAATGAAGCAGTTGTACCTCCTGTTGTTGGGTCTAAACACAGTGAAATGTAAGGTAATTTTGCTTTTGATAGTTGGTTTAATTTAGCTGATGTTTTTGCAAGTTGCATAAGCGAAATTGCCGCTTCCATCATTCTAGCGCCTCCAGATTTCGATAAAACAATATATGGCAATTTATATTTTAAACAATAATCAACAGCACGAGCAAACTTTTCACCGACAACAGCTCCCATAGAACCTCCAATAAATTCAAAATTCATTGCTGCCATAACAATTTTATGACCACCGATATTTCCAATAACAGTTGTTATTGCATCTTTTAAACCAGTCTTTTTTTCGCTTGCCCATAGTCTTGCACTATATTTTTTGCGGTCTACGAATCCAAGCGGGTCTGCTGATGAAATATGATGATTTATTTCTTTGTACTTGTTATTATCAAATAGAAGTTTGAAGTACTTTACAGCTGGGACTCTTGCATGATAACCGCATTTGTTACACACATTTAGGTTTATATCATGCTCTTGTGTAAGTATAATTTTTTTACATTTCGGACATTTATACCATATTCCTTCTTTAATATCTTTTTTATTCTTCGTTTCGGTATTTATTCCTTTTTCAATTCGACTGAACCATCCAGTATTTTCTTCTGCCATTTTTTTTTATTTATGATAAAAATTGTATTTTATTGTATAATTTTTTATTGCTATTCTCTATTTTTAGTTACATTTCTACTCTAACAATTTGGGCAAATATTAATACAAATAATATATTTTGCAAAGATATAAAATATAAAACACTTAACTAATATCAATATGTTAAATAATTATATTATGCTGTTCTTCGGCTTCCATCAGATTTACTATTTCCATTGTTTTTACGGAAACAGTTGTTAATCTTTGTATTAAGTCAATAACATGATTTTTGTAGTCAGCAAATTTGTATGTGTTAAATTTTTCTCTTATCGTTTTGTATCTCGGTTTTTTCTCTTTGTATTGGTCAAGTATCCAATCTATTGCAGAACGGCTACCAAGTTTATAATCAAAAGCAATATCTGGTATTCCTTTTATTATAGTATTTTCATCGAGAATTATTTCGTTTGTAATTTTATCTCTGCGGAGTTTCGCTTTCGGATTTTCTTTTGGGTTTTCATTTTCAATTATCTGTAATTTGTATTTTACTATTTTTTCATAGTTTATATGCAAATTCGTTAATTTTTTGCCCCAATTTACCCATTTATAAAAATCTTTATAAAATGGCAAACGAGGAAGTTCTCTTTTCAGATTAAGTTCATATTTTTTGCGATATGCTGGATTGTTTAAAACACCATAAGTATAATTAAAAATATCTAATTTGCTGATTTTTGCGGTTTTATAATGATTTGTAAATTGTTCTAAACCCCAATCAGTTATATTTTCTATGCGATTACCAGACTTGTCGTAAGTGTAGAGAGGTAAAGATTGTCCATTAGGTATAAATTGTAAATCTATTATTTTATCTACGGCAATCGTAAAATATTTTCTATCTATTCCAACTCCCATAATACCTATTACTTTGTTTTCTTTATTTAATTCGTTGCCAAAAATAGCGTAATGGTTTTGTGTTAATCTATCACTTAAAATCTTTTCAGCATAATAAAATTGCTTGATAAAAGGACGATAATTATTTATTTTTATTTTATTTCTTTTAAACCTAAAATCTTTGTATGGAAGTAGTTTTTGTTTTAACTCTTTTATTTTTTTTCGCTTTCCATTAGGAGGTAAGTTCTGTAAATAGGTCAATGTTTCTTCTAATTCTGCAATTTTCAATAAATGTTTCTTTAATGTATCTGAAAATTTTATATCTCTTTTCAAGAAATCAGCAATTTTTTGTTTTTTATTTGATTTTTTCCAACGCTCTTTTTCAAACAAGAAAGAATTGATAAAAAATTCGACTTTCGATTTCAAGTTTTTTTTATCAAAATCATAAACCCATTCGTCTCTTGCTGTTACAACTCCATTTGAAAACAACTTAAAAATAGCTTTTTCATTTACTTTATTTTTTGCAAGTTTTGTTTCTTTATCTGCAATAGGCAAAAGTTCATCAAAATCATTATCAGGAATATTTAACCAGTTATTATATTTATCTGGTTTAATTATTTCAAAAGGAATATATTTTAGTGGATTCTCTGATAACCAATCAAGTTTTTCTTTTTTTAACATTTTATCAGTTAGAGTATAATATCTAATATTAGCCTTTATTCTTTCATCTAAATTATTTTTAATTAAAAACATAATTGCAACTCCTGTTTGTATTCCAAAAACATTATGCGAAGTTCCAGCGATTTTTGGATTTTTACGAACATCGCTTTGTGTATCAATAATATATACAAAATCAAATTCTTGCTCTACAATTTTCCTAAAACCGTCAAAAGTTCTACTTTCAATAAACGAGCGATTTGTTATAAATGCAATTATTCCGTTCTTATCAATTCTGTCGCTTGCCCAACGATAAAATCGCGAATACATATCATAAACTTTCGTCTTTTGTGCTGTGCTATATTTTACATAAGTATTTTTTATCCGTTTATCAATTTCTGGATATTCTCGGTTTTTATTATTATCATTTTCATTTTGCTGATTTGCATTATAAGGAGGATTGCCAATAATAACAGATATTTTACTCTTATTTTGTTTCTTAATTCTTAATAAATTTTCGATAGAAAAATTAAAAATATCTTCTTGTTTTCCTTCATAAGAGAAGCCAAAATTTTCAAGAGTATCAACAAAAACAATATTATTAAACGGCTCGTAGTGTTGCATCTTCTGCATATATGTATATTCAATATTCAGGTTTGCAATATAATACGGCAATATTGCAAGTTCGTTGCAATGGATTTCATTTTTGTATTTATATTCAAGATACTGAGTTGGTATATGTTCAATAATATCTGTAATATACGTTCCAGTTCCTGTTGCGGGGTCAAGGATTTCTACATTTTTGTCTTGTAATTGTTTTCCAAAATGTTTGTCAAGCAAATAATCAGTGCTTTCAATCATAAATTTAACAATCTCATTTGGCGTGTAAACAATACCAAGCCTGTCAGCACCTTTTGGATTATATGATTTGTAAAAATTTTCATAAATAACTTTCAGAAATTTTTGCTTCTCGTGATGATTACTTATTCCAGCGGCTGCTTTTTTTATCGTTTTATAATAAGTATCTATCTTAGAAAGAGTGTTTTTTTTAATCGTTCTTGTAAAAAAAGTATCAACAAGCGCTTGCAATTGTTGAGCGATATTATTCTCTCTGTGAAAATCTGCATCATCAAAAATAGTTGTAAAAATTTCATGTGTAAGGATGTGTTGTATTAGCATTTCGCGAATATCAAAAGCTGATATTTCTGAATTAATACTATCTTTGCATATTTTCCAAAAATCTTTTCTCGCTTTTTTGAATTTCGGATTTTTTACTGCCTGCTCAGATATCATAGTCCGCAGAATCTCCAAAATATCTGGGACATTTTGTTTAAATTTTTCTATTGCATTATGGAAATTTGTAATTTCGGGATGTTGATAATTTGTAAATTCAATTAAAATTCTATTCAAAAAAGAAGAATCCCGCATACTTCCGCGCATAACTTCTTCTGATTTTTGTATTAATATTATTTCTTTTGAATTTTCAAAAATTATATTATCTTGCGGATAACCAATTGCAAATTTCTTTTCAATCGCATCATCAAGAATATCTTTCTCGTCTTTACTTTCCCAGTGTCCCCAATCTTGTTGTAGAGCATCTCTTACTGTTCCGTCTGGTATTTTCGTAGAATTTTTCAGATGCAACTCGTCCACTAGAATTAATTTTTTCTTTATACAATAATCTTCTAAAAGATTTGCAAAAGCACGGCGAATACTACTCTCGTTTCCTGTCCCGCCGTAAAGTTTATATTGGTCTAATTTATTGTAATAATTTGTAATAGATTGTTTTGACATAATTTTTTTATTCTTTTTGATTTTGTAGTCGGCAAATTTGTAGGTGTTAAATTTTTCTCTTTGTATTGGTCAAGTATCCAGTCTATTGCCAAACAGCTACCGAGTTTATAATCAGAAACAATATCTGGAATACCTTTTATTTTAGTATTTTTATCAAGAATTATTTCGTTGGTAATTTTATCTCTGCGGAGTTTTGATTTTGGTTTTTCCTTTTCGCAGTTTATATGTAAATCCTTTAATTTTTTAACGATTTCTAATCAAGTAAAATTACAAGTAGTGTAATCGATTATCAATAGTTTGTTTGCTGATTTTACAATCTGAAAGGTTGTGATACACAAATTATTAAAATCTGTATTCCTATTATTCTATGACAGGAACACAGATTTTTTTTATATTTAATATAAATAATTATCAGAATGGATATTTATTTGCATCAATAATTTTATCTGCAATTTTTCTACGTGCTGCAATAACATTTATACCTTCAACTTTTGTGAAACGTTTCATTCCCATGAGCATTCCCATTTTTTCGTTACCCTCTGCAAACGAATGTAAAGCATCATCGCCGAGTTTTTTTATGGCTGCTGCAATATCGTAAAAATAAACATCAAGCATAAGTTTTTGTAGTTCCATACGGTCTTCTCCTCTTATGTTTTCAAGTTTTTCAACACGAAGCATAAACGACTCGGCAGCATAAGTAAACATAAGCATATCGGCGGCAACGAAAAGAAGCTCCTGCTCGTCTTGTAATTTGTCCATATATTTTTGTGCTGCCGAACCGGAAACCATCAATATTGCTTTTTTGAAATTTTTGATAGCTTTCTTTTTTAATTCAAAATAATCCTGTGTCGTATCGCCAAAATCTGGAATACCCATAAGTTCTTTTCCAACTTCTGTGGCAGGTCTGATAATATCAATCTCTCCTTTAAAAGCTCGTTTCAGTAATTCGCCGACCATCACCATTCTATTAATTTCGTTTGTTCCTTCAAAAATACGATTAATACGAGAATCTCGATAGGCTCTTTCTACATCTGTTTCGGCAGAATAACCAATGCCTCCATATATCTGAACACCCTCATCTACAACATAATCCAAGACCTCAGAACTGTAAACTTTCGCAATAGATGACTCTATCGCATACTGACGAAGTCCTTCCAGAGAAGCGGCGTTCTTGTCCATTCCTTCATCTATATATTGTTGAGTAGCGTCTTCAATATTTTGGCTTGCACGATAAATAAGAGACTCACAGGCAAAAACTCTTATTGCCATTTCGGCGAGTTTATGTTTTATAGCTCCGAATTGTGCAATAGGAGTTTTAAATTGTTTCCTCTCATTTGCATAAGTAACAGAACTTGTAATCACACCCTTAGCAGCACCTATACACGCACCGCCAAGTTTAATACGTCCTATATTTAGTATATTTAGAGCTATTTTAAATCCTCCGTTTCGTTTGCCAAGCAAATTTTCAACAGGTATTTTAACATCGTTATAATATACCTGAACTGTTGAAGAACCTTTTATTCCCATCTTCTCTTCTTCAGCTCCGAGAATTACACCTTCCCAATTGCTTTCAACAATGAATGCAGATAAGTTTTTATCATCATTTATTTTTGCAAATACAATATGAATATCAGCAACACCTCCATTTGTTATCCAACTTTTTACACCGTTTAAGGTATAATATTTTTTATCTTCGCTAATTATTGCTTTTGACTTTCCAGAGTTTGCATCTGAACCAGCTTCTGGCTCCGTAAGGCAATAAGCACCAATATATTCACCTGTTGCAAGTTTGGTAACATATTTTTGTTTTTGTGTCTCGTTGCCGTAATATAATATTGGTAAAGTTCCTATTCCAGTGTGTGCCGAAAACGCAACTGCATACGAAAATGCTCTTCCTATCTCTTCGATAGCTCGCATTGAAGTTACAAAATTTTGTCCAAAACCGTCATATTCTTCTGGAATTGAAATTCCAAATAAACCCATCTCACCAGCACTTTTTAACAATTTCAAAAGTAATGCTGGGTCATGCTTATCCAAGTCATCAATTTTTGGAAGTATTTCTTTGTTTACAAAATCACGACACATATTTGCAGTCATATCTTGCTCTTCATTAAACTCTTCTGGTATAAAAATATCCTCAAAAGAGGTCTCTTTTACCAAAAACTCACCGCCTTTAATTATTTTATTCGTCATCTTTATTTTATTTAGTTTTATTAATTTTATTTATCTTAAATTGATACGAATACTTTGACAGCATCGTATCAATATTCAAGAAAAAAATTATATTTAAAATAGTAAAATCAGACCCTGTGTTATATCTCCTGTTGCTCTGTCAAGTTCAGAACCATGCATACTGTGTGGTATCGAAAAAATAATAACAGTTATTATCGCAGCCGCTATTGTGAAATATCTTCTTTCGACTTTTCTGTTTGCAATAAATGCAACTATCCATGCAATAAATGCAACAAGTAGTTTGTTATCAGTCAAATCCCAACCAAATGGAACGCCTGCCCAGTATTCAAGAAAAGCGAATTTTTGAACAATCGGACCGAGAACCATGCCACCTAAGAAAAGAAGTATTAATGTTATTGTTGTGTATAATTTGAACTGCGACATATTAAATACTGCAAATAATCCAGCGGCATTGGCAATCAACATTCCGAAGAACATAAATATAATGTGTGGAACCAAAATCCACGCTGGTACATCTCCTTTGAATCTTATAATAATAGGTTTTTCTTTAAAAAATAATTTTACATCAGAATTGTTACTTATTTCTACAAAATACATAAGTTTTCCAGCAGGTTTTTGATGTGGCAATTCTGCGACAAGAATATTTTTGTCTTCTTTCTTGGAACTAACAAAATCAACAACTATCCAATCTTTATCTTTTTCTTCTGGATAATTTTTATAAAATATTTTTGCATTTGTTTCAGCATCGTCAATATCTAACTCTATTTTTGCATTGTCATCTCCGCCGTGGCTCCTTAGAAATTTAAGTTTATATTCTTTATTGTTGATGCTTACTTTTTCTCTTTTGGGATATGTTGGTCCTGTTAATTTCTGATATGCAATAGCACCAAGTGTCACCACCGATGCCAAAGCCCAAATAAGTATTAATCTATAAGTTGGATTTTTTTTCATATTTATTTGATTATAAAAATTAAATGAATAAATAAATTTTAAAAAATTGTAAACAAACGTATCACATTATGTTGTGATACGCTCTTAAAATGAAAATATTCTGTCGTTCTGAATTATTTATTCAATCAATTGTATTCGTAGAACGACTTTTTTATTGTTTCTATTTACGTCAACGTTTATTATTTGTCCGTGTTTTAATTTGCCGAGTCTTTCCATGTAGTCGTATATATTTGATATTTCTTTACCGTCTATTGCTGTAATAATATCTCCTTTTTTCATACCTCCTATATCGGCTGATTTTCCTTTTGTAACCCCGTCGATTTTTAGACCTTTCTGTTCTGTGCTACCATAACTTGGCATAATACCGAGTGTAACTTTAAATCCACGACTAGACCTTCGTCCTTCTTTGACTCCAGCCTCCTGAAAAGTTAGTTTATCTCTACTCTCGGCAAGCGAATAAGTAACATCATAAATTAAATCGCTTATTTTCTTTTGACCTTTAAAGTTTAGAAATTCGATGTCGTCTTCTGGTGTATGATAATCCTGATGTGCGCCAGTGTTAAAAAAAAGAACAGGAATTTCTTTTGTATAGAACGAAGAATGGTCTGATGCACCGTATCCGCTGGGTGAATATTTAAATTTTATTTTACTTTTCTTTTCATAATTTTTCAGAAATTTATTAAATTCTTTTGCTGTTCCTGTTCCGGCGATTGTTATTTCTGGTTTCTTTTTGTCTAATTTACCAACCATATCAAGATTTATCATAGCATAAACTTTTGATAAATTTATCAGCGGATTATTAGCAAAATATGCGGAGCCGAGTAGACCTATTTCTTCTGCCCCGAATGCCATAAAAATTATTGACCTTTTTGTTCTTGATTTTCTAACGGCAAATTTCTCTGCAATTTCTATTATCGAAGCTATACCAGAAGCATTATCATCTGCGCCGTTATGCACAGCCACAGTATCTGGTTTGCGAGAACCTGAACCCTTGCCGCCCATACCGAGATGGTCATAATGACCGCCAACAATAATAAATTCATTTTTCAATTTCGGGTCTGAACCTTTTAATAATGCAATAACATTTTGAGTTTTATTCATTACATATATAATATTTGTTCCAGCATTTACTTTTATATTTGTTTTAAAAGAATGTGGTTTTAAATTTTTTATAAGTAAATTTTCCAGTTCTTCAATTTTTTCACCTTTTTTTGTTAGTATTTTATTTGCAATATTGTTTTTTATTTGCATAACAGGAATTTTCATTTGTGCGTTTCCTCTACCAACTTTCAGTTCTGGCAATTTATCTTTTTCATCAAAAGTTTTTCCTGAAACAAACAAAACACCTGCTGCTCCTTTATCAATAGCTGTCAAAACTTTTCCTCTATCTGAGCTGTAAGGAATAAATTTACTTTTTCTGTTTTTCATCTCTGGGTCTCCTCGTAAAATCATCACCCATTTGCCTTTTACGTTTACTCCTTTGTAATCGTTCCATTTAATATCTTCTGTATCAATATCAAAACCATATCCTACAAAAACTACTTTTGAGTTTAGTTTGCCGTTTCCAGAAAAAGAAAACGGAGCATTATCTTCAAAAGTTTTGGCTGAGAAATTTCCTACTTTCAGATAGTTACCTTTACCAGCTTTGACTGCTGTCAATATTTCAAAATATTGAAATCCAGATTTTCCCAATAATTCAGTTCCGCATTCTTTAAACCTGTCTCTTATATATTCTGCGGATTTTTTTCCTTCTTTTGTTCCGGCTTTTCTTCCTTTCAAATCATCTGATGCGAGGAACTCTACATGTTTGAATAATTCTTTTTCAGTAATCTCTGCCTGCGTATATGCTTCTCCCAAAAAGAAAACCGAAAATATTAAAATTAAAATAAATCTCATAATCAATTTGTTAATTTTTATTTATTTTTATTTATATTTGTATTTGTATTTGTATTAAAAAAATTAATCAATTCTTTTAACTGTTTTGCTTGCGCCGATAATTTTTCTGCCGATTCCGACATTTCTTCTGCAGATGCTGAATTTTCATTTGTTATTTCTGTCAGTTGTTGAATTGAGTTATTTATATTTTCAACACCGCTTTGTTGTTCTTTTCCAGCTAAGACGATGTTATTTACAAGTTTTGCATTTTTTATTATTTCAGGGATTGCTTTTTCAAGTTTTTTTTCAGCGATTTTAGAAATTTCTTGTCCCTTTTTTGATAGTTCCGTTATTCTAACAGATACTTTTTTTGTTTTATCGGCAAGATTTCTAATTTCTTTTGCAATAACAGAGAAGCCTTTTCCAGCTTTTCCAGCTCTTGCTGCTTCAATAGCCGCATTTATTGATAAAATATCTGTTTTATTCGCAATATCTGAAATTATAGTAATTTTTTTGCTAATTTCGAAGACCATATTTATTGTTTTTACAAAAATTTCATTGCTTTGTTTCATTTCATTTGCAGATTTATTTGATACTCGACCAGTAATTTCTGCATTTTTTATATTTGAATTTATCATAGTCAGAATTTGCTCCATCGAAGATGATACTTCTTCTGTTATTGAGGCTTGATTGTTTGCGTTTTGTGATATTTGTTGTGAAATTGCCGATAATTGACTGCTTGCTTCGTTCAGATTTACTGTGCTAATTTTTACTTTCTTGGCTACTTGTTTCATTTGTTGGTTTTGTTTGGCACGCAATTTACTTTCTTTTTTTATTTGTTCGATAGCTTTATTAAATATTTTTTGAATCCCAAATAAAGTTATTGAAATAGTTATAATCATAAATTCATAATTCCAAAAGGCAAATCCTGCAAGTTCTTCTGTTTTTCCAGAATAATAATCTTTAAACATATAGTAGGATACAGCCGAAACAACAATAATGAATATTGAATTAAAAAGTAACACTATTTCAGTTGAAAATAGTGCCGATGCAACTAAAAAAGCTACTGAAAAATAAAACTCATCAATAAATAGTTCAAAAGGTTGTTCCGCTGAAAAAGATGGGAAAATTGAAATCATTTGGCTGACAACCAATACTATTGAAATAAAATTCCCTGCAACTTTGTAACTTATTATTCTTAACAAAATAAGAACAACAACCAAAATTATTATTATTAAAACAGGCATTATACTTTTTCCAAATAATCCATTGTTTTTAATTACAGATATAAAAAAATATATTATAGAAAGCCCTACACCGGCAAGGCTCAGATATAAAAGTATTTTCGATTTTAACTGAATTATAAAAGATTCATTTCTCGATTTTATTAAAAAAAAATCAGCAATTTTCATATTTTAAATTATTATTTAATTTTTAAGTAATTACAAATTTTTATTCATTTGTTTTTACTATTTCGTGTTTCAATTTAATATTTTTTTTTCTAAAAAGTATAATTCCTGTAAGTATTATAAATATTAATAGAATAATCAACATTTCTATCCAGTATTTCATTGGTTCTGTCCATATTTCCTCAAAAATATTCCATCTTCCAAGTATTTCTATGAAATTCCAAAATATAATAACAGTCGGAATTGCATATTTAATAGCATAAGCTATTTTATTTATTTTAATAAGTTTTAGAAATAAAAACAAAGACCAAAATAAAGAACCAAAAGCAATAATATAAGTAACAAAATGTCTGTCTCCTAAAAAATTATTATCATAAGCAAAAAGTAAGACAAGATAAAAAGTCCATAGAATTGTTATTAATTCCATAAATATTACCAATGCTGTATTTTTTTTTGTAGGTTTAAGATTAATAGTATTTGCTATTTTCAGTTTTTTTTGTATCCAATTAAAGAACACACAAGCTGTTCTTGAATTAAAGAAATAGTAAATCATCAGTACCGCCCAAAATCCAACAGAAGATGGCATTATTAAATATTCTGGTTTTGTAACAATTTCATTATTAATAATTAATGGCTCTACACCAAAACGATTTGCATAATAAACATAAGCAAATTCTATCCAACCCGTCCAAACAAATAACCCAGCAATAAGCCCCAAAAATGTAGCTTTATTTTCGTTCTTGTTTATTATTCCAAATATTAATAACAATAAACCTGTAAATCCAAGAATTAAAGCTACAGTAAAAATATATTGCTTTCCAAATATATTTTCCATCATTATCATTGCTGCATGTCCAAGAGGCATTGTAAACAATACTATTAAAAATGCAAATACTCCAATAAAAGGTTTTCTTAATTTCATCTTTAAAATAATTTATTAATAAATTAAAATTTTTACAAAAATAAAATATTGTTTTGAATGTAACAATACCTAAAAAAAGGTATATTTATAATTAAGTTGTATGCTACAATGTTGTTTCTGTTTGATAATTAGTTATTTACGACTTAAAATTTATATTTTATAAAATTATCAAAATATAATTATTCAATTTAATTTTTTGTTTTGTTTGTGTCTTTTGCTGTCTCTTTGAGTTTTTTTTATCAGATTTTTTTCAAAAGCATCTGTTAAATCAATACCTGTTTGGTTTGCAAGACAAATTAACACAAACAAAATATCAGCCATTTCGTCTGCCTCATTATTTTCTTTATCACTTTCTTTAAATGATTGTTCACCATATTTTCTTGCAATTATACGTGCCAATTCGCCGACTTCTTCTGTCAGAAGTGCCATGTTTGTTAGTTGATTAAAATATCTTACGCCATATGTTTTTATCCATTTATCAACATCTCTTTGTGCCTGTCTAATTGTCATATCTTATTTTTTGAATCAATAATTATTGTTACAGGACCGTCATTTACTATTGAAATTTGCATATTAGCTCCAAATTTACCCGTTTCTACGGTTTTACACAAATCTTTTTCAAGTTGTTCTACAAATAATTCATATAAAGGAATTGAAATAACTGGTTTTGCAGCGCCAATAAATGAAGGTCTATTTCCTTTTTTTGTGCTTGCATATAGCGTAAACTGACTAACAATAATTATTTCACCATTTATATCTTTAACAGAGATATTCATAAGCCCGTTTTTGTCATTAAAAATTCTAAGTCGAGAGACTTTTCTACTCATCCATTCAATATCTTCTTTATTATCAGCATCTTCGAAAGATGCGAGAACCAATAATCCTTTACCAATTTTGGATTTTATATTTCCATTTATACTTACAAAACAGCTTGTAACCCTCTGAATAACAACTTTCATTTTTTTCTTATTACAAAAAAATTATAAAATAATATAGACAAAAGTAAATATATTTTAATATAAATTATAATTTTGCATAAAAATATTTGATTATTTAAAAATATTACTTTAAATGTATATCAAAGATAGTTTTATACGAATAAAAAATATACATAAAATATGAGTAAAATAATAGCAATAGTTGGTCTTGGTAGTTGCGGAATTGCAGCTGGTGCTGGTAAAATATTCGATAAACTTAATTTGTTTGCGGAGTCAAAAAAATATGATGTTCTTGTCAAGAAGACAAGCTGTATAGGAATGTGTTACAGAGAGCCTCTTGTTGAAATTATAGACAAATTTGGTAAATATTTATATGGCGGTGTTGACGAGAATATTCTCGAAGAGATACTCGAACAACATACCAAAAAACAGTCTCCACTTAATAAATATGTTGTACATTCTGAACTTCTGAAAACCAAAGATGATGTTTTTTGGGAAGGACAAATAAAAATAGCTCTTCGTCATTGTGGTTATATTGATCCAGAATCAATAGAAGAATACGAAAAATACGATGGTTATAAAGCTCTTCGCAAAATTGCAGATAAAAATATTAGTCGTGATGATGTTATAAAAGAAATTTTGGATTCTGGTTTGCGTGGTCGTGGTGGTGGAGGTTTTCTTACTGGGTTAAAATGGAAATTTGCAAAAGCAGAAGTTTCTGATGTAAAATATATTATCTGTAATGCTGATGAAGGCGATCCTGGTGCTTTTATGGATAAAAATTTGCTTGAAGGCGATCCTCATTCAATCATCGAAGGAATGATCATAGGAGCTTATGCGATAGGAGCTTCGGTTGGTATTGTTTATTGCAGAGCCGAATATCCGTTGGCAATTGTTCGCATAAATATAGCCTTAGAACAAGCTCGCAAGAATGGTTATTTAGGCAAAAATATAATGAATATAAAAGGTTTCGACCTTGATATTTATGTAAAAGAAGGTGCCGGAGCATTTGTCTGTGGCGAGGAAACAGCACTTATGTCATCAATAGAAGGGAAAAGAGGAATGCCACGAAAACGACCTCCATATCCAGCTGTTTCTGGACTTTGGAAAGAACCTACAAATATTAATAATGTTGAAACATATTCTAATGTTTCTTGGATTATAAATAAAGGTGCAGTTGCATATTCAAAATATGGAACAGAAAAAAGCAAAGGAACAAAAGCATTTTCTCTAACTGGAAAAATAAATCATGGCGGACTGATTGAAGTACCAATGGGCATATCAATACACGATATAGTTTTCAAACTTGGTGGTGGCATTCAGGACGGAAAGAAATTCAAAGCCGTGCAGTTAGGTGGCCCCTCAGGTGGTTGTATTCCAGCACATCTTGACAATACTATTGTTGACTATGACTCTGTAAATGCCACAGGTGCAATTATGGGTTCTGGTGGTATTGTGGTGATGGATGAGACCACCTGTATGGTTGATATAGCTCGTTTTTTTCTTGATTTTACACAAAAGGAATCATGTGGAAAATGTACGTTCTGTCGTGTAGGAACAAAACGAATGCTCGAAATACTGACGAGAATAACCGAAGGTGAAGGCAAAGACGGCGATATTGAAACTCTCGAAACTCTTTCGTATCAGATTAAAGATGGTTCTCTTTGCGGACTCGGACAGACAGCTCCAAATCCTGTTCTTACAACAATTAAATATTTTCGCGAAGAATACGAAGCACACATAAACGATAAAAGATGTCCAGCTGGGAGTTGCACAAAATTACTGAGCTACGAAATTATACCAGATTTATGCACTGGTTGTAGAATATGTGCAATAAACTGTCCTTCAAGTGCAATTGATGGAGCGAAAAAAGAAATACATTTTATTCGACAGTCTGATTGTATAAGTTGTGGAATTTGTGTTATTAAATGTAATTTCGATGCAATAAAAGTTTATTAAAAATGAAAAATTATCAATACAATTGTTTAATCATATAATTATTTAATAAAATGTTAGTAAGTCATAATCTAATTAAAACAGAATATAAGGAAATTTTATTCCAGAAAAGTTCGTGCCTTGACAATGCTGGAAAGCCAGTTGATGGTTTATATAATGCTCATATTATATTGAACAATCCGAGACAATACAATTCATATACAACTCAGGCAGTTAAAGAAATTATCCTTGCATTTCGTGAAGCATCAAACGACAGAAGTGTAGTTGCAATTATTTTTACAGCTGTTGGTAATAAGGCATTTTGTACTGGTGGAAATACAAAAGAATATGCAGAATATTATGCAGGTAATCCTCAGGAATATAAACAATATATGCGTTTGTTTAACGATATGGTTTCTGCAATACTTATGAGCGATAAACCAGTTATAAATAGAGTAAATGGAATGCGAATAGCTGGCGGTCAGGAAATAGGTATGGCATGTGATTTTTCGATAGCACACGACCTTGCACGCTTCGGACAGGCAGGCCCAAAACATGGCAGCGCACCCGATGGAGGTTCTACAGATTTTTTGCATCTTTTTGTAAGTGTTGAGTTGGCTATATATTCGTGTACAGTTTGTGATCCATGGTCGGCACACGAGGCAAAACGTTATGGTTTGGTAACAGAGATTGTTCCAGCACTAAAAATAAACGGCGAATTTATACCAAATCCTATGGTTCATACCAATAAATGGGTTGATGATAAAGGTAATATTATCTATGGAACTCCCAAAACGGGACAAGAGAAAATAAAAGCAAAATCATTGTTCAAATCAGGTGAAGTAGATTTATCGTTACTTGACGAAGCTACAGAAAAATTATGTACAAAACTTTTGTACCTGATGCCTAATTGTTTAAGCAAAACAATAAATTCTATACGTAAAAAGAAGCTTGAGCATTGGGACAAAAATAAAGAATCTAATCGCGATTGGCTTGCGTTAAACATGATGACCGAAGGAAAAGCTGGTTTCCGAGCCTTTAATTTTGGAACTCGCAATGACCGTGAAGTCGATTTTATAAAACTGAGACAAATGCTTGCAAAAGGATGTCAATGGAATGACGAAATGCACAAAGCAATTTCACCTCAATATAAGTAAAATTAATTCACTGATAACATTAAGAAGGTATGGCAAACGCATCAAAATATTTAAAACTAACAACTAACAAATCGGTTTATTTTTGATGTGTTTGCCATAAATAATTTTTAATCTTTGATTGCACAGATTACATTTCATATAATAATTTTCTATTTTTCTTTGTCATGTTACTAACAACCAATTCATAAGACTCGTCTATACATTTTTTTAGAATATTATCATGTATAGAACCGTTTATAATTATTGTATTCCAGTGTTTTTTATTCATGTGATAACCCGGTAGTACATCATGATATTTTTCTCGCAGGTTTATTGCTTTTTCAGGTTCACATTTCAAGTTTATTCTAAAATCAGATTCTAAATTTGTCAATGTAAACATCTTGTCAAGCACTTTAAAAACCATTATCGTTTCATTAAAAGGAAACGTTTCTTTTACTCCTTTTTTTGACATGCAGTATTCTCTAAAAAATTCAATATTCATAATATTTTTTTATTTGCAAAAATATTATTTTATTGTTTTAAAACAATAAAATAAATAAAAATTATGTTTTAAATTATAACGAAACAGTAATATAAATTTTCTATACTGTCTTGTTTTTTTCTGTTTATAATACATTTTTTGCTATTGCAAAATATGTTAATTAAAAATTAAATGTATTTTTCATAAAAAAATACTATTTTTGTAACCTATAAAATTTTACTAAAATGAAAAAGCTAATATCTGTATTATTTATTGTATTTTTTTTGTGTGGAATATTATTAACTTCCTGTAATATTGCTAATCCTTTATGTCCCGCTTATCCGTATTCGCCGTTGAACTCAGAGCTTGAAAAGCAACAGATTAATCCGAATATAAATTGCGAATATTTAGATATTGAAGTTGATAATGAGTTGTAGTAACATTATTCAAAGTGTGCAGTTATGTACACTTTGAATTTTTTGAATTTTTATTAATCATTTAATATTTACATTTATTGTGAAAAAAATCACTTTTTTTACAGCGATTATGCTGTCGTGTATAATAGTATTTTCACAGGGCGAGCTTGATGATGGTCATAAAATTTTTTTTAGGAACGAAAAAAGTTATGGTATTTCGTTAAATTCAAACGGCTGGGGCTTTGGATATAGGTATGGAAAACGAATCAAAGCTAGTAATAAATGGTTATACGAGGGAGATTTTAATTATATGAAACATAAAAAAGAGTTTAATAGAACAAATAATACTTCTTTTAGTCGTTTTGTTTATGGTAAAACAAACTCTGTTTTCAATTTGCAATTTTTGACTGGAAGACAAAACGAGCTGTTTCGTAAACAAGACCGTAATAGTGTTTCAGTAAGGTTATTTATGCTTGCTGGTATTACTACGGCTTTTTTGAAACCAATATATTACGAAATATTTGAAGACGGTAATATAGTTGACAAAAAATTTACCAAAGATATCGTTTCACATTATATTTTTGGTCAGTCATCTTATTATAAGGGTTTTAGCGAATTAAGTGTAATTCCGGGTGTTATTATAAAATCTGGTATTAGTTTTGAATTTAGCAAAAGAGATAATAGACTCTCTATAATAGAAGCTGGTTTTGCAATTGAAGTTTATCCAAAGACTGTTGAGATTATGGCAGTTGTTGATAATCAAAAAATCTTTCCTTTGGTTTATTTGACCTATCGTTTTGGTAGAGTTGTCAGCGGATATCACCTAAAAAAAATCGACGAAGACAAAAATAATTGAGAATTGAATTAGACAACATTATACTGTGAAAAAAATCCGTGAAAATCCGTATAATCAGTGTTCTTCCGTGTTCCTATTATGCGATTCAAGTAACATCTATAACTTTGATTTAACGAATATTAATACTAATTTTTTAACAATTAAAATTTTTATGAAAATAAAAGAAATAACCAACTATTTAAGTTATTATGCTCCTTTGTCTTTGCAGGAGTCTTATGATAATTCTGGCTTGATTATTGGCAATGCTGATAACAAACTAACAGGTGTTCTTATAACAATTGATATTACAGAAGAGGTTGTCGCCGAAGCAGTTAAGAAGAAATGCAATTTAATAATTTCGCATCATCCTTTGATATTCAATGGATTAAAACGTATAACAGGCAAAAATTATGTAGAAAGGACTGTAATACAAGCTATAAAAAATGAAATTGCTATTTATTCATCGCACACAAATATTGATGCTATAAAAGGTGGAGTGAACACAAAAATTTGTCAAAAATTAGGACTTAAAGATTGTCGTATCTTGTTACCTAAATCAAATGAATTAAGAAAATTAGTAACTTTTGTTCCTAAATTACATGCTGATAAAGTTCGCAAAGCAATTTTCTCGGCTGGTGCAGGACACATAGGAAATTATGATAATTGCAGTTTTAATGTTTCTGGAACAGGAACGTTTCGTGGTAACAGCGAAACAAATCCATTTGCTGGTGAAAAAGGAAAATTACAATTTGAACCTGAAATAAAAATTGAAACAATATATCCTAAATTTATCGAAAACAAATTAATCAACGCTCTAATAAAAGCACATCCATACGAAGAAACAGCTTATGATATATATCCATTAAATAATATTTACGAAAATGCTGGTTTTGGAATGTTTGGCTTTCTTGACAAAGAAAAAAGTGAAACTGATTTTTTGACTATGCTAAAAAAAATCTTCAAAACAAAAACAATAAAACATACAAGTTTTAGGAACAAACCAATAAAAAAAGTTGCTTTATGTGGTGGCGCAGGCAGTTTTTTATTAAGCAAAGCTATACAAACAAGAGCAGATCTTTTTGTTAGTAGCGACTTCAAATACCACGAGTTTTTTAACTCCGAAAATAAAATTTTAATAGCAGATATTGGGCATTATGAAAGTGAACAATTTACAAAAGAACTTTTTTATGAAATTATTACAAATAAATTTCATAGTTTTGCATGTTTTTTATCAGAAATAAATACTAACCCAGTGAATTTTTTTTAATAATGAATAAACAAGTACAAAATCAATCAATTAGCGAGAAGTTAAGACTTCTTTATCAGCTTCAAACAATCCATTCAAAAATTGATGAAATTAAAATATTAAGAGGAGAATTGCCATTACAGGTAAAAGATTTGGAAGATGACATTAAAGGATTTGAAAAAAGAATTACAAATGTGAAAGATGAAATGGCTGGAATAAAAAAAATAATCTCCGAAAAAAGAAACGGTATAAAAGAATCGGAAAGTTTAATTAAGAAATACAGGAAACAACAAATGAGCGTCAGAAATAACCGTCAATTTGATTCTTTAAATAAAGAAATTGAATATGAAAGCTTAGACATCGAGCTTAGTAAGAAAAGAATAAAAGAATTCAGAGCAAAACATGACGTTATCAGAAAACGTATTCAAAATATAAAAGAACACATAAATGATAAAAAAGCAGACCTCGAAGACAAACAAAAAGAACTAAATACAATAGTTAATGAAACAGTAAAAGAAGAAGAAACATTGAGCGATAGAACAATAGGAATTGCTCAAAATATCGAAGAACATTTATTGACAACATACGAAAGAATAAGAAATAATGTTAAAAATGGACTTGCGGTTGCGGTTATAGATAGGGAAGCATGTGGTGGTTGTTTTAATAAAATCCCGCCACAAAGGAAACTTGATATAGCAACAAGAAATAAAATTATTGTTTGTGAACATTGCGGAAGGATACTCGTCGATGCACTTATTGACAAGGACGATGAACAATTGGTAATTGATGGTATTTAATTATCTAAAAATAAAAAATGACAGAACTTCAACAAATATTAGAAAACTCAAAACTCAAAAAAGAAAATATAAACGATAACTTGCAACATACTTTTTTGCAAAAAAGGTTAGAACCTCGTGAAGTTTTTACCGAAATAAAAGAAACTGTTGATACATATTTTACAACAGGCAACGGAATAAGAGCATTAGGTTATGCTGGTTTGCGAGGCACAGGAAAGACTACTTTGTTGTGGCATGCTGCCGAACATATATACAAAAATTATACTCAAAATATATTCTTTTTTGATTTTTCTAAATTAATAAGACATGATATAAATATTTGGGATATAAAAGATGCCTTTGAAAAATATGTAGTAAAAAATTATCTTGCATCTTACAAAGAGAAAATTGTTCTAATATTTGATGAAGTTCACGAGTCTCCAATGTGGGCAGAAACTTTAAAAGTTCTTTACGACCAATTTCGAATCGCATTTATTCTCGTAAGTGGAAGTTCGGCTTTGTTACTACAATCAACAGCAGATTTAGTAACAAGAATGCTTATACAACATATCTTTCCGTTAAATTTCAGTGAATATGTTGGTTTTAATCATCAAAATTTACAAACTATAAACAATAAAACAAAAGAACAATTAAGAAAGTCAATATTCTTCTCTGGAAACGCAGAAGAATTATTTAATAAATTGCAAATAATAAAACCAAAATTAGACTGTTTTATTGATAAAATTGATAATCCAGAGAAACATATTTACGATTATATTGCTTACAAAAACATAATACGTTTTTTGCTTATTGAGAGTAAATTGAAAATAAATACACAAATTCAGGAATTAGTAAGAAGAGTTATTTATGAAGATATTCCTAAAATAGCAAAAATTACAAGTCCGAGAAATGCAGAAAAAATACTAAGTCGTCTTGCGGCATCAGACGAAATAAATATACAGTCGCTTAGTCAAAGCATTGGTATTTCGCAAGATAAAATCAATGAAAGTTTATATATTCTCGAAAAAGCTGAACTGATAGATATTTTGTACCCATACGGAGGAATCGACAGTAAAATAAATAAAGCAAAAAAATATTTTTTTATGTCGCCCTCCATCAGAAAAGCAATTTTAACGCCATTCATGGATACGAATACAAAAGATATTTATGCAAAAATGTTGGAAGATACGGTTATTTTATATTTAAAACGCATCTTTGGAGAAGTTAATTTTCTTTCATTCGCTTCTAATAAAAGACAAAAAAATCCAGATTTAATTATAGAAACGCTACCAAAACCTATACTTCTCGAAATAGGAATAAACAAGACCACAACAAAACAAATCTCAAAAAGTCGAATAAAATATAAATATGGAATAATTATTAACTCTAAAATTGATAGAATAGAACTTCGTAAAGATATTGTAATTATTCCTTTGAAATATTTTTTGTTACTTTGAGACAGATAATTTTGTAAAATAAAAATAGTGAAATTTTTAATAAATGGAAAAAAAAAAGACACTTAAAATAGGACGTTCAGATTTTGGATTAATAGTAAAAAACAATCATTATTTTGTTGATAAAACAATGTTGATTTATAATTTTTACAATAGTGAAAATGATATTATTCTAATGCCACGACCAAAGCGTTTTGGAAAAACATTAAATTTATCAATGGTCGAATATTTTTTCGATATTCAAAAACAGGATAGTGCAAAATTATTTTCGGAATTTAAAATATCAGACAAAAAAGATTTTTGCAAAAATCAACAAAATAAATATCCAGTAATTAATATTTCGTTAAAAAATATTAAAGAAACATCTTGGGATAAATGCTTAGAAAGTTTTAAAATAGAAATATCGGAACTATACAAGAAATATAAATTTTTACTTAAATCAGATAAACTGGAAGACTATGAAAAGAAAATTTTTGAAAGTATAATTTTAAGGACAACATCTGAGGTTAATTATAAATTTAGTCTAAGAAACCTGAGCGAGTATTTAAGATTGCATTTTAATAAAAACGTTATAATTCTTGTTGATGAATACGATGCTCCGATAATAAATGCTTTTAATAATACAAACAATTCGATAAAGTCTATTGACAAGGAAAACAAAACATACTACGAAAATATTATAAATTTTATGCAGGGTTTTCTTGGAAATACTTTCAAGGGAAACAGTAGTTTACATAAAGGACTTCTGACGGGAGTTATGCGAGTTGGAAGAGAGAGTATTTTTTCGGAATGGAATAATTTTGACGTTTTTGGAATAACTTCAAATTATTTTTCGGACAGTTTTGGATTTACAAAAAAAGAAACAGAAAAAATATTAACTTATTTTAATCTTCAAAATAAAATAAAAAATGTAAAAAAATGGTACGACGGTTATAGATTTGGAAAAATAAATAATATATATAATCCATGGTCTATTGTAAATTATATAGCAAAAAAAGATGACGGTTTTAAAGCCTATTGGGTAAACTCTGGAAACTATTCATTAATAAAAAATAGAATAATTGAAACAGGTGTAAAAGAGAAAATACAAGACCTAATTGAAGGTAAAATAATAAAAAAAGAATTAAAAGAAAATTTCGTTTTTCAGGACTTTGAAACAGACAACGAACTATTGTGGACACTATTGACCGACAACGGATATTTAACACAAACAGGAAAAAGTAAATATAGAAATTATAAACTAAAAATACCAAATAAAGAAGTAAGAATTGTATTTATTGATATTATAATGACTTGGCTAAATAAAGAAATAAAAATCACAAGAGATTTATTGATAAGAACAGCAGAGTCTTTGATTAACAATAAAATACAAGATTTTGAAAAAGGATTTAAACAAATTATTGGAGATACTTTAAGCTACTTTGATACAGCCCAAAAAATAGATAAAAAAACAAAAGAAAAAATTATTACACCAGAACAAATTTATCATGTTTATACATTGGGATTGCTTACTATTTTAAGCGATGATTTTATTATTAAATCAAACAGAGAAAGTAAAAATGGAAGATACGATATAATATTAATTCCACATAACAAAGATAAAAATGGAGTAGTTATTGAAATAAAAAAAATAGAAAAACAAAAAACAAACGAAAACGAAGAAAAATTCAATGAAAGAATAAATAATGCAATAGATATAGCTTTAAATCAAATTGAAAAAAATAAATATTATACAGAGTTGATAATTAATAAGATAAAACCAGAAAATATAATTAAAATTGCTATAATCTTCGCAGGAAAAGAACCTTATATAACAAAAATAATTAAACAAATTCCTAAATTATTCATCTAAATATAAAATCAAATGAAACTTGAAATAGCAGAAAAAAAATCTTTATTTTATGCAATATTTAGTGCTTATGTTGGCTTTTTGCACAATAAAATTTTTTATAAAAAAGTAGTTTACACAGGAACAGAAAATATTCCACATGACAAGCCAGTAGTGTTTGCTCCGAATCATCAAAATGCTCTAATGGATGCTTTGGCGGTATTCTATGCGCAGGATAGATTACTTATTTTTCTTGCTCGTTCTGATATTTTTAAAAATAATTTTATCTCAAAAATACTTTTATTTTTTAGAATATTGCCAGTTTATAGACTCCGAGATGGAAAAGAAAAACTTAAACTTAATGAAGTAATATATAAAAAAACTATCGAAATATTAGAAAAAAAAAAGAAAGTTACTATCTTTCCAGAAGCTCAACATACTGATAAAAGACATCTTAAAAAATTAAAAAAAGGTGTGCAACGTATAGCTTTTATGACAGAAGAAAAAAATAATTTTAATGCTGATGTTAATATTGTTCCAATTGGTATATATTATTCAAACTATTGGAATTTCAGGTCGGTTCTTCAAGTAAATTTTGGTAAACCAATAAAAGTATCAGAATATATAGAAGAATACAAAAAAAGTCCAGCAAGAGCAATGGTTAATCTCGGAAAAAAAATGTCGGAAAAAATGCAGGAAGTAATGATTGATATTAGAGACCTTAAACATTATGATACATACGAACTATTGCGGGAAATTTATGATACCGAAATATTCAAAAAAATGAATTTTAAAAAAAATAATCAAAAAAATAAATTCAAAGCCGATAAAAAAACTATCTCAATTGTTGAAAATATTGCAAAAAAAAATCCGGATGATTTCGCTAAACTTCATAAAGATACAGAGGAATATAGTGAAAATTTGAAAAAATTCAAAATACGAGATTGGGTTATTGAAAAATCAGAACCATTTACAATATTATTTCTAAAAGCTATTGTTTTGATAATCGGTATTCCAGTGTTTATTTACGGAGCTTTGAATAATATAATACCATATTTGCTTCCACAATTAATCACACGAAAATTAGAAGACCAACAATTTAGAAGTTCTGTCGTCTTCTGTCTTGGTTTGTTTACTTTTCCATTATTTTATTTAATTTTTTTTATTCCTGTATATATTTTGTCTGGAAGTTTTTTAATTGGAATTATATATCTGTTAAGCCTATTACCTACGGGTTTGCTTGCTTTTGTAATAAGTAGAAATTTTGTTAAATTGAAAGCACAATTTGTATTCCTTAAAAATATAAACAAAAAGGAAATGAAAAAAACTATTGAATTGAGAAAAAATATAATAAAAATAATAGACAAACATTACATTTCTTAAAAAAATACTAATTAATTTTTTGTAATATTTATAAATCTGTGAAAATCCGTATAATCTGTGTTCTTCCGTGTTCCTATTATTCTATACAAGTAACGCCAATAACATTGATTTGACGAATTAACACTTAATTTTTTAATTTAAATTTCACAAAAAATGTTATAATTAGAAGAATATAATGTATAATTTCAAAACCCAAATAATCAATTAATTATGGAAAAAAAGAAAATTATTTTGTATGTGGCTTTACTTGCTGCAATTATTATCGGTGGAATATTTATAGTTAATAATTTTACAAAGGAGGAAGTAAATTCAGATAATCCAGAATTTGCAAGTTATGTTTTGGCATATACATCGGGAGTTATATCAAAAACATCGGTGATAAAGATTCAACTTACAGATGAAATTGTTGATAATCTGAACAAAAAAAATAAATTACCAAAAAGATTGTTAAACTTTAAACCCAAAATTAAAGGAAAATTCAGCCTTAACGGTGATATGCTTGAATTCAAACCAGACGAAAATATGCCGTCAGATAAAGAATATTTTGCTGTTTTTAATCTTGGAAGAACAACAAAAGTAAAAGAAGAATTACAGGATTTCAAATTTAGATTTAAAACAATTGCTCAGGCATTTGATTTTGCAGTAGAAGAACAGAAAACAACAGACCGTAAAACTTTGAAATATCAACAAATAACAGGAGTAACAGAGACAGCTGACAGCGAAACAAAAAAAAATATTTCAAAAGTTTTTAAGGCTTTTCAGAACGATAAAGAGTTGGTTATTAAATGGAAAGACGGAATGGACGGTGGAATGAGACACGAGTTTACGATAGACAGCGTAAAAAGATTAAAGAAAAGGTCGGAGGTGATTGTGAAGTGGGACGGTGATGAAATTGATGTAGATAATCAAGGAGAAGATACTATACAAATTTATGCAATTGATGAGTTTAATTTAATGTCATCTAAGGTGTTTCAGTCGCCAGAACAATATTTACAATTGCAGTTCTCAGACCCATTAGACGAAAGACAAAACCTTGACGGTCTTATTTCTATTGAAGGCGAAAAATATTTGCGAACAGTTATCGAAGATAATATTATAAGAGTATATCCCGAAAAGAATATTAAAGATATGAAAAAGGTTAGTATTTTTGCGGGTATTAAAAATATAATTGGATATAAATTAAAAAAGGACGAGCTGTTTGAAATAGCATTCGAAGAATTAAAACCGCAAATAAGATTTATTGGTAAAGGTTCGATTTTGCCTTCATCGGATAAAGGATTAATTATGCCGTTTGAAGCAGTAAATATCAAAGCTGTTGATGTTACTATAATTAAAATTTATCAAAATAATATACTTCAATTCTTGCAGAACAATGACATGGACGGTGATTATCAGCTGAGGAGAGTCGGAAAACCTATTTTGCAAAAAACAGTGAAATTAGATAAATTTAAGATTAAAGATTTTGGTATCTGGAACAAATTCTCACTTGACATGAATAATCTTATAAAACCAGAACCAGGGGCAATTTATCATATCGAACTTAGTATCAGAAAGAAATATTCATTATACAAATGCGATGATTTAGAAGACCAAGAAGAAGAAGAAACAACTTCTATAACAGAAGAATGGGAAAATATTGAAGAAGAATCGAGCTGGGATTCTTATGATAATTATGAAGGAAATTCATATTATTACGGATACTGGCGAGACAGAGACAACCCTTGTAAAAAAGCATACTACGGACGTAATAAAACTGTTTCACGAAACGTGATAGCTTCGGATTTGGGAATAATTGCAAAACAGGCAAATAACGGAGAAATACAGGTCTTCGTAACAGATATGAAGACTACAAAACCGAAAAGTGGTGTTTCTATTGAAATATATGATTATCAGCAACAAAAACTTAAAACAGTTGAAACTGATAACAACGGAATAGCAAATGCTGGTATAATGAAAAATCCGTTCTTTACGGTTGCAAAACTCGGAACACAAAGAGGTTATTTGAAAATGTCAGACGGTAATTCATTGTCTTTAAGCAGATTTGATATATCGGGAACAGCTGTTAGAGAAGGACTTAAAGGATATATATACGGAGAAAGAGGAATATGGAGACCAGGAGATTCAATATATCTAACTTATGTTATGAAATACGATAACGCTGATTTTCCGAAAAAACACCCAATAGTTTTTGAATTTAAAAATCCGCAGGGACAAGTTTTACAAAGAGAAGTAAAGAAAATGAACCAAACGGGGTTTTATACTTTTAAAACAAAAACAGAACATGATGCAACTACGGGAAATTATAATTTGAACGTCTCGCTTGGTGCAGTAGATTTTAATAAAACAGTGAAAGTTGAAACTATTAAACCCAATAGATTAAAAATAAATCTTGATTTTGGAAAAAAACTACTCGAAAAAAATATCCCAATAAATGCCAAGATGAACGTAAAATGGCTACACGGCGCAATTGCAAAAGATTTAAAAGTGCAGGTGGACGTGTCGATGGATGTTATTAAAACAGAGTTCAAAAAATATAACGATTTTAATTTTGATGACCCGACAAAAACATTCGATGGAAACAGCGAAAGAGTATTCGGCGGAAAAACAGACGAAAACGGAAACATAACAGTTACTGCAAATATAGAAGCCGAAGATAAAGCTCCCGGAATGTTGAAAGCTACATTTATTACAAAAGTATTTGAGAAAGGAGGTAATTTCAGTATTGACCAATACAAATTGCCTTATTCGCCATACGAAGGTTATGTAGGTATAAAATTGCCAAAAGGTGATAAAAGAAGAGGAATGTTACTGACTGATAAAAAACACAAAGTCGAGCTTATAACTTTAGATGCAAACGGAAACCTCATAAAAGAAGAACACACATTAGAAGTTAAACTATACAAATTAGATTGGAGATGGTGGTGGGACGCATCGAGTAATTCGGTGTCGAGTTACAATTTCAGAAATTCTGCAAAACTAATAAATCAGGGAATTGTAAAAACATCAAGAGGAAAAACAAATTGGAACATAGAAATAAAACACCCCGAATGGGGACGATATTTTGTTTATGCAAAAGATATAAACACGGGACACACAAGTGGAAAAATAGTTTATATAGACTGGCCTGGCTGGGCAGGACGCGCACAAAAAGGTGATTCCGAAGGTGCGGCAATGCTTACATTCTCTTCGGATAAAAAGAAATACAATGTAGGCGAAATTGCAATACTTACTATTCCTACAGGAAAGAACGGCAGAGCATTAATAAGTATAGAAAACGGTACCGAAATTGTGCAAACAAATTGGATAGAGACAAAAGCTGGAGAAACTAAATATATTTTTAAATTAACAGAAGCGATGTCTCCGAATGTTTATGTTCACGTTAGTTTGTTGCAAAAACATGCACAAACGGCAAACGACTTGCCAATAAGAATGTATGGTGTAATTCCGCTGATGGTCGAAGACCCAGAAACACATATCGAACCAGTAATAAATATGCCCGATGTACTTGAGGCTGAAAAAACTGTATCAATAAAAGTTTCAGAAAAGCAAAACAGACCGATGACTTATACAATAGCAGTTGTAGAAGAAGGACTGCTTGATTTGACAAGATACAAAACTCCAAACCCATGGAACTCGTTTTATGCAAAAGAAGCTCTCGGAGTAAAAACATGGGACATATACAACGAAGTAATAGGTGCTTATGCTGGTAAATTGGAACGTCTCCTGTCTATAGGAGGAGATATGGATGTGGACAGGAACAAAGGAAAAAAAGCAAAAAGATTTAAACCAGTTGTGAAATATTTCGGACCATTTACTCTAAAAAAAGGAAGCAAAACTCATAGTTTTAAGATGCCGAAATATATAGGCTCAGTGAGAACTATGGTTATTGCTGGAAACGGTGAAGCTTATGGCTCGGCTGAAAAAACTACAAAAGTAATAAAACCGTTGATGGTAATAGGGACTTTGCCGCGTGTGCTGGGTACGAAAGAAAAAGTAAAATTGCCAGTAAGTATTTTTGTAGGAAAAAAGAAAATTAAAAATGTTACAGTAAAAGTAAAAACAAATAATTTGATAAAAGTAAAAGGAACAGACAGTAAAACTTTGAATTTTGACGAACCCGGAGAAAAAGATTTAAATTTTTATATTGAAACTGGCTCGCTAACAGGAATAGGAAAAGTTGAAATTATTGCCTCTTCTGGAAGTTTCAAATCAAGTTTTAAAATTGAATTAGACCTACGAAATCCGAACCATGAAGTTACAAATATTATATCAAAAGTTCTACAAGCTGGCGAAACATGGACTGGCGATTTTACACCAGCAGGCATTGACGGTACGAATAAAGGAACTATTGAAGTCTCTTCTGTACCGCCTTTGAACCTTGAAAATAGACTTAAATATTTAATTAAATATCCTCACGGTTGTATCGAACAAATAACTTCTTCTGTTTTTCCGCAGTTGTATGTATCTAATTTAATTGATATTAACAAAAAAAAGAAAACAGAAATCGATAAAAATATTAAAGCTGGAATAAAAAAAATAAAAATGTTCCAAACAAGAAGTGGAGGTTTTTCTTATTGGTCTGGCGGAAACGATGCAAATCAATGGGGAACAAATTACGCTGGACATTTCCTAATAGAAGCTGATAAAAAAGGATATACTGTTTCTTCGGCAATTATGAAAAAATGGCGAAAATATCAGAAAAATAAAACTATACACTGGACAAACGATGGCGCAAGTTCTCAATTAATTCAGGCATATAGGCTTTATATTCTTGCATTGGCTGGGTATCCTGAAAGGGGAGCAATGAACAGATTAAAGAACGTCAGCGGGCTTTCGGTAATGGCAAAATGGCAACTCGCTGCGGCATATTATATCACAGGAAAAAAGAAAGTTGCAAAAAATATGGTCGCTGGTTTAACAACAGATATTCCTATATACAACGAATTATCAAGCACTTATGGTTCGGATATAAGAGACGAAGCGATGATACTCGAAACATTAAATTTAATTGGAGAGAAGACAAAAGCGTTCTCTGTTTTAAAAGAAATATCAAATGCGCTATCGGAAGACCGTTTTTTAAGCACACAAACAACAGCTTATGCTTTACGTTCTGTATCTATGTATATAAAGAAAAATGATGCTTCGAAAGGAACAAAATATCAATATGCTTACAACGGAGGTAAACAGGAATCAGTATCAGAAGAAAAATCTATTTCGCAACGTTCTATAATAATCGGCTCAACAGCTACAAGCAGTTTTTCAATAAAAAATACAAGCAATGGAGTATTGTATGTAGCATTGATTTTGCAGGGAATCCCTGATGTTGGAACAGCTGACAACTCACAGACTGGTTTGAATATGACAGTAAAATATATGCTGCCAGACGGAACGAAACTGTCGCCAGAGAGTATTCCGCAGGGAACAGATTTTGTTGCAGAAGTTACAATATCAAATCCCGGACTGCGTGGACATTACCGCGAAATGGCATTATCGCAAATTTTTCCTTCTGGCTGGGAAATTATAAATACACGTTTATTTAATTTAAATTTTGGAAAGTCGAGTGCATCGCCAGAACATATAGACATTCGCGATGACAGAGTTTATACATATTTTGATTTGAAAAAAAGCAAAAGCAAAACATTCCGAGTACTACTAAATGCAAGTTATACTGGTGATTATTGGATGCCACCAGTTTATTGCGAAGCAATGTACGATGCAACAATAAATGCAAGAAAAGGAGGAGCTTTTGTTAGTGTGGTTGATAATTTTTAAAGATTTGTAAGAACAAAAAAACTTTGCCAAATCTTAATTTTCGGCAAAGTTTTTTTTTATAATTTAATTTTAATTTTCTAACTATATACTTTAATTAATTTTGAGAAATATCTACTTTTAATACGTCTGCAATAGCTTTTTTAAAGCTCTCTTTTGGCAATGCGCCTGTTGACATTTGCGGTTGACCTTCCATTGGAACAAATAATAATGAAGGAATACTTCTAATCCCAAACATACCTGACAAAGTTCGTTCTTTTTCTGTATCGATTTTATAAATATCTATTTTCCCTTCGTACTCAGTTTGTAGCTCTTCAAGTACCGGTGCTACCACTTGACAGGGGCCACACCAATCTGCATAGAAATCTATAATACAAGGTTTATCACCTTCAAATTTCCATTCTTTATTTTTCTTGTAATTAAAAACATTTTTTTTGAACGATTCTTCATTTAAAAATTTTACTTTTGCCATTTTTATATTTAATTTTAAATTATTTACATTTAACAATTTTTTATTGCTTTTGCTTTTTTCTTTGCAAAATACATACCTATTTTAAATAAATATTGTTATAAATAGTAAAAAAAATAAAATTATTGATTTTCTAATTTTTATAATATTTTGATAATCAGTTTTTTAAACATTAAACTTTTATTTTTATAAATATTATTAACAGATAAATTTACCTAATTTTGTTTATTTATAATAACCTTAATAATTTGCGACAGAATAGGTAAAAAATGTAAATTTGGCATATTTTTATAACATATTGACATATTAACATATTTTTATGAAACATAAATTACGGCATCCTATTTTTAACATTATAAAAGATATAACTTCCAAGAGTCAAAAGGAAGCATTTGTTATTGGCGGTTTTGTTAGAGATTTAATATTAGGTCGTCCATCGAAGGATATTGATATTGTTGTTCTTGGCAGTGGAATTGAGCTTGCTGTTGAAGTTGCTCGCAAAATTGGTGCTATTAATATCAATATTTTTAAACGTTTCGGAACGGCAATGTTAAAATACGGCGATATGGAAATAGAATTTGTTGGTGCGCGTAAAGAATCTTATTCTAAGGATTCCAGAAGACCTTTTGTTGAAAAAGGAACTCTGGAAGACGACCAGAACAGAAGGGATTTTACAATAAATAGTCTTGCTATTTGTCTTTCAGAAAAAAATTTTGGCAAACTAATAGATCCTTTTAATGGAATAAATGATATTGAAAAGAAAATTATTATAACTCCACTTGACCCTTCAATAACTTTTTCTGATGACCCGCTGAGAATGATGCGGGCAATAAGATTTGCATCTCAATTGAATTTTGAAATTTACGCTCCGACATTTCGAGCAATAAAATATAATAGAAAAAGAATAAAAATAGTATCCAGAGAAAGAATAACAGACGAATTTAATAAAATATTGATGTCGAAGAAGCCATCACGAGGATTAAAATTACTTGATAAATCTGGTTTGCTTGAGCTTATATTTCCAGAACTTTTTAATATGAAAGGTATAGAAATTATTAACGGTTTTGGACATAAAGATAATTTTATACACACAATTCAGGTTGTTGATAATATTTCGTTAAAATCAAATAATTTATGGCTTCGTTGGGCGGCACTTTTGCATGATATAGGCAAACCACGTACAAAAAAAATCACTACTGATGGTTGGACATTTCATGCTCATGAATTTGTTGGTTATCATATGGTTCCGAAGATATTTAAAAGGATGCGTTTGCCTTTGAACGAGAAAATGAAATATACAGCCAAGTTGGTTCGACTTCATTTACGTCCTATTTCGCTTGTAGAAGAAATCGTTACGGACTCTGCTATTCGCCGTTTGTTGTTCGATGCTGGTGATGATACTGATGATTTAATGATGCTTTGTGAGGCTGATATTACTTCAAAAATAGAAAAAAAAAAAAAACAGTTCTTAAATAATTTCAAAAATGTAAGAGCAAAATTAAAAGAGGTCGAAGAACGAGATAAATTAAGAAATTGGCAACCTCCAATTTCGGGAGATATTATAATGAATACATTTAATATGAAACCGTCAAGGGACGTAGGTATCATAAAAAAATCCATCAGAGAAGCTATTCTAAACGGAATAATTCCAAACAATTATGAACAAGCTTTTGAATTTATGATAAAAGAAGGAAAAAAACTTGGTCACAATCTTAATTCTGATTAGAATTTAATTTTTTTATTTTAATCATATTATCTATTTCTTTAATATTACAAATTCTACTCTTCTATTTTTAGCTTTTTCTTTTTTTGTTTTATTGCTTGTTATTGGTTTTGTTCCGCCGAATGCTTTTTCTTTTATTCTTTCTGCTTCGACACCTTTTTTTATAAGATAATTTTTTACTGTTTTGACTCGTTTTTTTGATAGTTCCATTAATTTTTTTTCGTATCCTATTGATAATTCGGTATGTCCTTGCAGTTCAATAATCATAGAAGGATTTTCGTTCATTATTTTTGCGAGTCTATTTATTTCGCTGTATGAACCAGGCATCAGAGTAGCTTTTGAGGAATAAAAAAGAACATTTTTGAGTAGAATAGCTTTTCCTTTTTCGAGCGGTATCATTAATAAATCTTTTTTTATTTCTTTATATTCAGAGAAGTTTCGTAAATCGAACATTTCACTAATTGCAAAATAATCTTTTTTTGTAGTTCTTATTTGATATTTTATACCAAAAGGCAGAATAATTTTATACTCGCCAGTTACAGGATTTGAGCTAGCGTGCCCCGTTATTTTTCCTGTTTCTGTGTTTTCATAAACGATAGATGTTCCTATTGGTTTTCCTGTTTTTCTGTCAAATACTTTACCTTCTATGAGTATTACCGGTTCTGGTTTTTCTTCTTCTGTTAGTTTAATATTAAAAATATCTTCGTTTCCGTATGAATTTTTCGATGAAACGAGGTACGCGTAATCACCTTTTGCAGCGACCGTGTAATAAACATCCCAATCATTTGTGTTTATTTTTTTACCAAGATTTTTTGGTTCACTCCACTTTGTCCAGGTCTCGTCTAATCGTTTTGTTACAAATATATCTGCACTTCCATAACCAGGTTCTGTGTACGAATAGAAATATAAGGTTTTGTTATCGGGAGCTATATAAGGAGTTCCTTCTTCGTTGTAACTATTTATAATTGCTCCCATATTTTGTGGTTCGCTGTATGTTCCATTGTCTGTAAGGAAACTCACCCACATATCTTTTTCGCCGTAACCGTCATCACGTTTGCATGACATTATAAGAACTTTTCTATCTACTGTTGGACAAAAACTTTCATAAATATCTCTATTATAATAATTTTTTATAACAATTTTTTTGGGTATGCTCCAGCCGTTTTTTGTTCTTTGCGAAATAGAAATTCCTTTATCATTTTTGTAACTGCCGTCGTTGTTGTACAAAGTTTCAAGCCAAAGAGTATTATTGTCTGGCGATACAGCAATAACAACATTATCTCCAGCATTATTTAAAGGTTTCCCAATATTTTTAATTTTACTCCACTTACCGTTTGGTTTTAATTTAGAATACCAGATGTCGTATTTCGATTTCCCACCTATGTTATTTGGGTGGTCATTTCGGGATATATATAAAGTTTTTCCATCAGGTGCAATAATAGGTGCAATTTCGGAATACTGTGAGTTTATGTTCAAGCCCATATTTTTTTTGCTATATTTTGAAACCGATTTACTTACAAGATTAATTTTTGCGTTGTGGTGTTTTATTGTAATATAATCTGCCATAATTTTTGTTCCATTTCCAGCAATAAATCCTATATAATTACCAAAAAAAGTACGAAATTTTGTTGAATAAACCTTATTACAATTAATATAAAAAAATAATTTATCTGCTTTTTTATGAATAGCAATTGTATTGTACAAACCAGTAGAATTAATTTTTGAATATTTTGTTTTTCGTTTTATATAGAAAAGTTTTTCATTTTTGTAACCGTATATTTTATAATATCCATCAGCTGAGACATCAAAATTAAAACTGTTACTCCAACCTTTTGCGCCCCATACTATACCTGAGCCTTCATTTTTATTTCCTGATATTTGTTTTATTCTTATTTGAATATAAAAATCTTTTTTTATATTCAAATTTATACTTTTCCAGAACCTATAACTAGCATAATCATCTTTACATTCCATTATCATAGTGCCGTTATTTATTTTTGCACTTGCTCCGTCTTCATCGAAAATATACCAATTATTCTTGTTATTATCAAAATCATCTTTGAAAAAAACATCTAATTGTGCAATAGATAATGAAATTGTAACAATTAGAATTATTTTAGTAAGAAATATTTTTTTCATATTAAATAAAATTAAGAGTAAATTCAAATCATTTATTTTTTCTATTTTTTAACTCTTCGAGTTCTTTTATTGTTGCTTCTTTATATTCTTTTTTTAGTTTTATTATTTCTTTTTTTGAGAACTTATCAAGATTTATAATTTTAATAAATTCTTTGCCGTTTTCATCTTCATAAAAATCTTCTATACAATTATAAATACTTCCTTTTGGTGTAATTTTTATTGTATCGTATGGACTTGACAAAGGTGCGGAAACAAATAAATCAGCATTAATTTTTCTGGCAAGTTTAATACCAAAATCAAGTTCATAAAATTGTGGGTCTTCATAAACTGTTTCATAAGAATTAATCTCAGCCAATGCTGTATAATCATCAGTGTCATCAGACTCTCGATACAAAATAACAACTTTTGTATTTGAACATTGTTGTCCTGTGTTTACGCACATAATTTGAGAAGAATCTAAATATAATAATTCAGCAACAGCATTAAACAATATTGTTTTATTCACTTTTTGCATCAAATTATAACCAATTAAAGTCATAATAAAAATTATTAATGTATTGATTTATAAATTTTCTTTTTGTACTCAATATCTTTTTTCTTTTTTTTATATTCTTGCAAAAAATCTTATAGGAATCATTAAAAAGTAACTTCTGAAATTTCATTTCCATTTAGAATAATTTCTATTATGCAAAAATAATATTTTTTTTGTAAAAACAAAATTATGACAAAATATTTAAATACTTAAAATTAAAGAATTACTATTTTGAAAATAATAAATTCTAATAATTTTATTTATTTTTTCACAAAAAAAATTATATCTTTGCATATTATTTTTTAATATTCCAAAAATAAATATTCAATAACTTATGCTTAATCAAGAAAAATTTAAATTACTTGAACGTAAAAAAGAAGTCGCCAAACAAGGTGGTGGCAAAAAAAGAATAGAAAAGCAACACAAAAAAGGAAAACTTACAGCAAGAGAACGTGTCAAACTATTGTTAGATAAAGGTTCTTTCCAAGAGCTTGGCATGTTCGTAGAACATCGTTCACAGGATTTTGGTCTCGACAAACAAAAAATACTCGGAGATGGAGTTGTAACAGGATACGGTTACATAAAAGGACGTTTAATATATGTATTTTCACAGGATTTTACAGTCTTTGGTGGTTCGCTTGCCGAGGCACATGCAGAAAAGATTGTTAAAATAATGGAACTTGCCATGAAAAACGGTGCACCCGTTATAGGTCTTAACGATTCTGGTGGTGCAAGGATTCAGGAAGGTGTTGTTTCGCTTGGTGGATATGCAGATATTTTTTATAGGAATACACTCGCATCAGGAGTAATTCCGCAAATTTCGGCAATAATGGGCCCATGTGCAGGCGGGGCTGTTTATTCGCCAGCAATTACAGATTTTAACATTATGGTAAAAGGCTCTTCTTATATGTTTGTAACTGGACCAAATGTAGTCAAAACAGTTACAAATGAAGAAGTTACAGCCGAAGAACTTGGCGGCGCAGATACACATACATCAAAATCTGGAGTTGCACATTTTAGTGTGGCAAATGATATTGAAGCAATTGCTGGAATTAAAAAATTACTTGATTATATACCACAAAATTGCGAAGAAGAAAGTCCAGTCGTACCATATTCAGAAAAGAACGAACTTGTACCAGAACTGAACAATATTATTCCAGAGAACTCTACACAACCTTACGATATAAAAGAGGTTATAAACAAAGTTATTGACTGTGATACTTTTTATGAAGTTCATAAAGATTTTGCAGAAAATATTGTTGTTGGTTTTGCTTTTCTTGGAGGAAAGAGTATTGGAATTGTAGCAAATCAACCAGCTTTTCTTGCTGGTGTACTTGATATAAATTCATCAAAAAAAGCGGCTCGTTTTGTACGTTTTTGTGATGCATTTAATATTCCACTTCTTGTGTTCGAAGATGTTCCTGGTTTCCTTCCTGGTACAGACCAAGAATGGAACGCAATAATAACAAACGGCGCAAAATTACTTTATGCTTTTTCGGAAGCAACAGTACCACGAATAACAGTAATTACAAGGAAAGCATACGGCGGGGCATACGATGTTATGAACTCAAAACATATAGGTGCCGACCTTAATTTTGCTTGGCCTTCGGCTGAGATAGCAGTAATGGGAGCAAAAGGAGCATCAGAAATAATTTTTAGAAAAGAAATTGCATCGTCAAAAAACCCTAAAGAAAAGCATCTTGAAAAAGAAACAGAATATAATTTAATTTTTGCAAATCCTTATATTGCATCAGCAAGAGGTTACATAGACGAAATAATAAAACCAGAACTAACAAGAAAACGTTTAATTAGAGGTTTTAAAATGCTTGAAAATAAAGTAGATAAACTTCCAAGAAAAAAACATGGAAATATACCATTGTAATACAATCAGATTGTAAATCAAATCACTGTTGGTATGGCTTAAAACTATGCCGACAGTTTATTGAATATAGAGTAATAAATATTTTTTTTTCATATCATTTTTTTATATTTTTGTAAAATTAAATAATATTAATTATAAAAAGACAAAACAAATGAACACAAACAAAAAAATTGCAGTTGTTTTATCAGGCTGTGGAGTTTACGATGGCGCAGAGATTCACGAAGCAACAATGACACTTTATGCCATTATGAAACAAGGAAGTAGATATGATATTTTTGCTCCGGATATACCTCATTATCATGTAGTAAATCATATAACTGGCAAAGAAATGAAAGAAAGTAGAAATGTATTAGTAGAATCGGCGAGGATAGCGAGAGGAGATATAAAAGCTCTCAAAGAGCTTGATATGAGAGACTTTGATGCAGTTATATTTCCGGGAGGTTTTGGTGCTGCAAAAAATTTATCTGATTTTGCTTTTAAAGGAAAAGATTGTAAAGTAAACTTAGAAGTTGAAAAAACAGTAAAAGATGCTTTCAGATATGGAAAACCAATAGGTGCTTTATGTATTTCTCCAGCGATTATAGCCAAAGTATTCGAGGGAGCAAAAGTTACGATAGGAAAGGACGAAAGAACGGCAAATGTTATTAACTTAATGGGTGGACAACATATAACAACAAATCATGGTGAAGTTATTATTGATGAAAAATATAAAACAGCAACAACACCTTGTTATATGCTTGATGCTACAATTATTGATATAGCTGACGGCGCTATGAACCTTGTAAAAACTGTTCACGAATTGATGTAAAACAGTTATACTATCTGGTTGTTTACAGCTTCTGGATAGTAAACTTTTTCATTATCAATTATTTTAAATACTGTATTAGACCGTGTTTTCCTCCTTCTCGTCCTAAGCCACTTTCTTTGTATCCTCCGAAGGGCGAGGCTGCATTGAATTTATTAAATGAATTTGCCCAGATAACTCCAGCTTTAAGTTTTGAGGAAACTTTAAATATTTTTGAAGCTTTCTCTGTCCACACACCAGCGGATAATCCGTAAAATGTGTTGTTTGCTTTTTCTATAACTTCGTCAATTGTTCTGAACGTTTGAACAGTAAGAACTGGACCAAAAATTTCTTCTCGCACTATTGTATGCGATTGTGAAACTTCTGTAAATATTGTTGGTTTGCACCAGTAACCTTTTTCTGGTAAATTTCCGAATGTTTGATAAATTTTGCCGCCTTCATTTTTTCCTATTTTAATATAATTTTGAATTTTTTCCAATTGTTTTTTTGAATTAATTGCACCAATATCTGTGTTCTTATCAAGCGGGTTTCCAATTTTTAATGTTTTAAATCTGTCTTTTATTTTTTTCATTACAATATCGTAAATATTTTCCTGAACAAAAAGACGCGAACCAGCACTACAAACATGTCCTTGATTAAAATAAATTGAATTAATAACTCCTTCAACAGCTTGATTTATAGCGGCATCTTCAAAAATAATATTCGCACCTTTACCGCCAAGTTCAAGTGTTATTTTTTTTCCTGTTCCAGCTGTTGTTCTCTGTATTTCTTTACCAATTTTTGTAGAACCTGTGAAAGCAATTTTTTTAATATCTTTATGTTTTACAATTTCGGCTCCTGTGTATCCGTTTCCTGTAACAATATTTACTACTCCAGGTGGTAGGTCACAATCTTGTATTAGTTCGGCAAGTTTTAAAGCAGTCAAAGATGTTGTTTCAGCTGGTTTCAGAACAACAGTATTTCCGCAACTTAATGCTGGTGCTATTTTCCATGCTGCCATCATCAACGGAAAGTTCCAAGGTATAATTTGTCCTATTGTTCCTATCGGTTTAATTTTTTTTCCAGGAAAGGCATATTTTAATTTGTCAGTCCAGCCAGCATAATAAAAGAACCAATTTATTGCTGTCGGTATATCAAACGACATTGATTCTTTAATAGGTTTACCGTTATCAATTGTTTCGATAAGAGCAAATTCTTTTGCACGTTCTTGTAGCATTCTTGCTATACGGAATATATATTTACCTCTGTCTCTGTTACTTATTTTCGACCAATATTTTTCATAAGCAATACCAGCACTTTCAACGGCTTTGTTTATATCAGCTTTATCTGCTTGTGCAATATTTGTAATTTTCTCTTCTGTGGCTGGATTTATTGTTGGGAAATATTTACTTTTTTCAGGAAGAACGAATTTTCCGTTTATAAATAAATCATATTTTTTTTTTAATTTTATATTTTCCTGCGATTCGAGTGCTTCATCATAACTCCACACTTTATTGTATGTTAAATTTTTTATTTTCATTATTTTTTTGTGAATTTTATAGGCGCAACAAAAAACACCGTACAAGCGCAGAGAATAATTTAAAAAAATTAGTTATTATATCTAATCCATATCCTTAAAATAAACCAGATTTAATTCTCGTTCTTAGGTCTTTAATGTTATTTCGAAATTCAATTTCTTTATCTGTTATTGCGTACTTGTATTTCGAATTATCCTTAGTTTTTAATATTAATTGTTTTTTAACTGTTTTAAAAAGTTCTGGAGGAACAACATTGTAAGGCGCAAGTGCTGTATGCAAAGCTTCCGTAAATTCGCTTATAAAGACTGGAATATTCACTTCCTCTTTTTGTACTACTGTTTGATATGGTAAATAGAAAGTAAAACTAAGATAATATACATTCTCTCTGTTGGACATCTTGATTACTCTTCTCTTGTTGCTTTCAACTTCTGCGTCTACATAAATTTCCAATTCTGTAGATTTCATCTCAGGAAAAGTATATTTATGTAAAATTTCGTTCTCCATTTCACTAATCATCAAACTCAACAGCTTACTTGTTATATCAAAACTACGTTCTGGTGTTGTAAAAAAACCAGTTATACTTGCTTTAGACAAAGCCATAATAATTTAATTTATTGAAGTTAAAAACTTTTAGAATTTCCCTCTGGAACAACACCATCTCTTAAATATATTAAACAGTACAAAGATAATAAACAATAAACAATAAAAAAATAAAATTGTATCTTTTACTTTACAGAACTTTCCACAATTTTAATTTCTTCGTCTGTGAGTTCGTAAAGTTGGTAAACCATTTTATCTATTTCTTTGTCGGTTTGATTTATTTGGATTTGTAGCTCGTTGATTTCTGTTTTGTAAATATCGAAATAATCTTCCCAATCGTCTTGTTCTTTAAATTTAAGTTTTATTTTTTGTTTGCGCAACTCGGAAAGAAAAGTTCTAAAATCAAAATTGTAAAAATTTTGTAATTTCCTGCTGATTTTATGTATTTCTAAATTCGATTTTATCCGTTTTATAAACTTATCAGATTTTGTTTGAAGTGCTTTGTTTAAGGAAAGCATTAAATCTGATTTTTCTATAAAGGGTTGTTGGGCTTCTTGCGATATTTCTTTGATTGGTATTTTACCAACTGAATTTGGGAAGTATTCAAAAATTCCATTTCCTGTTTGTTTAGCAATTCCTTTATATCTATAATTTAAAAGCTTAGAATTTATAAGAGTTAAAATATACTTAACAGAAATATTATTGTTAGTTTGAAAAATAACGGTCATATTTGAAAATGGCAAATAATTGAAGTTTTCATCGTAAGCAAATATATTATTAGCTGCCCTTCTACTACAAACTAATTTAGGAAGATTGTATTTCTCTTTGTGCATTGCAAATGTGTAATTCCACCATTTTGCAGTTGTTCGTCTTTTTTTATCGGCTCTATTTTTTAAAATAAATTTATTATTAAGTAAATGCTTTTGAATATTTAAATCTAAATCATCAAAATTTTCAATATCTTCAAAATACAATAAAAAATCGGTATCCTGTTTAATTGAATATCTATCAATATTTAAACCTGTAACTCTTTTCTTAAAAAATAGTTTTGGAAATATTGACGGTATACTTTCAAAAGTAAAAACTCTATCAGCCGCAGTTTCCATACCTTTACCAATCAATAATAAATCATATAATTTTGGATAATTGCTATCTATTTTTTTATATAAATCTGCTAAATCTTTTTTAATTAATGCCCAAACTTTATCCTTTTCAAAAGAAATTTTAGAGTAGTTATTTTTGTTATTAATTTTATTTTCTATAATACTTGTGGTCAATTTTTTTTCTGTAAAATTTATAAATTCTGTTTTTTTTATATCTTTTTCTTTTTTTATTGTAATGATTAGAGATGTAATAGAAGCATCTTTAAATACCATATATTTATCAAAATTTATTATTCTAATTACATTTGCAAAATCAATTAACCAATTTCTAAGTTTTTGAGCCTTATCTGAAAATTGAAAAGCATTTGATACAATGAATGAAACATTATTTTTAGAAATATCTATTCCTTTTTTAATGAAATAGAATAATATATCACTTTTATCCTGATATATTTGAGAATAATTAGTTTTTAGAAAATTAAAAACAGCTGAGCCTTTTCCAAGTGTTTGAATATTGAAATACGGCGGATTTCCAATTACCACATCAAACCCACCGTTATCGATGATTTCTTTAAATTCAATATTCCAATCAAACGCCTTATCACCTGCTACTTCTG
>JAOZMB010000150.1 GCA_029934515.1 Bacteroidales bacterium | reverse complement strand
TGGCAACTGTTTCAATGGATAATAAAGATTTGCAATATATAAAAAGTACAAAAGAGACTCTGGAAGGTATTAAACGTTACGAGGAGGGTTTTTACAAGTACGGTTTTATCGATGGCGAAAAAAAAGGAATAGAAAAAGGAATGGAAAAAGGAATAGAAAAAGGAATAGAAGAAGAGAAGAAACGAAGTGAAAAAATAATTAACAAAGCCGAGGCTGAACGGAAAAAAGCTGAATTACAAATCTCTATTTTTAAATATTATTTTACAGATAAAAAAAATGTTAATACAATTGTAAAAATCACTGGTAAGACCAAAGATTACATAAAAAACATACTTGGTTTATAGTTATTCAACTTTGATAAAATTAAACTGGATATACAAAATCTATTATTTTCTTAAAAGTTTTATAATCACTGTGTATTTACAATATTTTTTATCATTATTTGAATTTAAAGAACCAGAATTATTAGGAGAGGTGTCCGAGTGGCTTAAGGAGCACGCCTGGAAAGCGTGTATACCTGATTGTATCGCGGGTTCGAATCCCGCTCTCTCCGCTTATTAAAGATAGTATATTTGAATTGATTATTAATAAATATAAATTGGAAAAATGAAAAAGTTATTTGCACTATTAGCAATTTTTGGAATGCTAACTTTTGGGTTAAACACTCAGCTTTTGGCTCAAACACCGCCAGATTCTACAGAACTTTCTGACACAACAAGTATGCCAGAAGAACCAGAGCCAGATACAAGTATAGCCGATGAGCCAGTTGAAGAAGTAAACGTTGAAGAAAATGAAGGCTCAATGCACTACAAAATTAAAGAAAAATTTATTGAGGGAGGTGCATTTTTTATGAGTTTTGTTCTTATAGCTCTTATTCTTGGACTTGCACTTGTTGTAGAACGTATTATTTATTTGAATCTTGCATCTACAAACAATCAAAAATTACTAAAGAAAGTAGAAAATGCGCTTGAAACAGGAGGAATTGAATCGGCGAAAGAAGTATGTAGAAATACAAGAGGACCTGTTGCAAGTATTTTTTATCAGGGACTAGACAGAGCAGATGGAGGAATTGAATCAGTTGAGAAATCTGTGATATCTTACGGAAGTGTTCAAATGGGACTTCTTGAAAAAGGACTTACATGGATCTCGTTATTTATTTCGCTTGCTCCAATGCTCGGTTTCATGGGAACTGTAATTGGTATGATTGGAGCTTTTGATTCTATTCAGGCTGCAGGAGATATAAACCCATCACTCGTTGCTGGAGGTATTAAAGTAGCACTTATTACAACAGTCTCTGGTTTAATTGTTGCAATTATTCTTCAAATTTTCTATAACTATATAGTATCTAAAATTGATGCAATAGTTAATAGTATGGAAGACGCATCAATATCATTAATAGACATTTTAGTAAAGTACAAACGAAAATAAAAATATAAAATTATGACAGACAATATATCAAAAATTACAAAAATTTTGCTTTTCGTTCTGTTTGCTATTGCTATTTTGTTCACTGTAAAATTTTATGCGGGGATAGCTTCCATAGAAGATATGAAAGCCGATGAGTTTAGCCAAATAGAAAAAATAGCGGAGGACGGAACAATGCTATCAGGGACAGACAGCTTGACAGACGAAAAAGTAGCTACAGTTAATTGGTTAGGATATTTCTTTAAATTTATGTATGCGCTGGGTATCATTGCAACAGTATTTGCTGTAGGATTTGCTGTGTGGAATTTTATTTTAAAACTTATTGATAATCCTTTGAAAGGTCTAATGGGTTTATTACCTATGGTAATACTTGGGATTATTATTTTTGTTGCATATACAAATGCCTCAGATGTAAAATTGGTTATGCCGCAATACGATGGAACTGATAACGAGCAAAGTATACTTAAATGGACTGGAACGGGAATGATAACAATGTATATCTTTTTTGCACTCGCTGTTGTATCAATTATATATGTTGAAATAGCTAAGATGTTTAAATAAATTACAACATTTAATAGTGTATAACTGATAGTAGTTGTACACTGTTTTTGTTTTTTTATAACAATATAAAATTTTAAAGTTATGGCTAAAAGACCACTACAAGAAATAAATGCTGGCTCGATGGCGGATATAGCGTTTCTGTTGCTTATTTTTTTCTTAGTAACAACAACAATGGATACAAATACTGGAATGACAAGAAAACTGCCACCACCACCAGAAGATGACAAAAAAGAGATAGATATTAAAGTAAAAGAACGAAATGTTTTTGTCGTCCTAATAAACAGAAACAACCAACTTGCCGTAGAAGGTAAATTAACAAATATTGGTAATTTGTGCGAAAAAACCAAAGAGTTTTTTAAAAATCCGAGTGATGACCCTAATTTGTCAGCAAGAAAAGAAAAAAGCAAGTATATTGAATTCTTTGGAGATATTAAAATTTCAGCTGGAGTTGTTTCATTACAAAATGACAGAGGAACGAGTTATGAAAAGTATATAGCCGTACAGAATGAACTACTGAAAGCAGTAAATGAGTTGAGAGATGAACTTGCTATGCAAAGATTTGGAAAACGTTTCGATGATTTACCAGAAGCAGAAAGCAAAGCAGTAAAAAAATATTACCCACTGGCAATATCTGAAGCAGAGCCAATGGAAATAAAATAAATACTGGAATTTTTTTTATTCTTAAAATTTTAAAAAATGTAATTATGGCAAAATTTAGAAAAGACGGAGGACGAGGAACACCTGCAATATCAACAGCATCGTTACCTGATATAGTATTTATGTTATTGTTTTTCTTTATGGTTGCTACAACAATGCGCGAGGTAGAACTAAAAGTAGCATCTCCAATATTACCAGAAGCAACAGAAGTAAAGAAACTCGAAAATAAATCGCTTGTTAGTTACATTTATGTTGGACCACCACTGATAAAATACCAAAAAATATTTGGTAAAAATCCGAGGATACAACTGAATGATGCAATAAAAGATGTAAGCGATATATCGGTATGGATACAAGCAGAGCGTGAACAAAGAGACCCAGCAGAAGTACCACTAATGACAACTGCTCTTAAAGTTGATAAAGATACAAAAATGGGTATTATTACAGATATAAAACAAGAACTTAGAAAAGTGCAAGCTCTTAAAATTAATTATACTACAAAAAAACCAGTTGAATAGTAGTTATTCATATTTTTCGATGTTTGTACAATCAAAAATTATTTGTAATAAGAAAGCTTTTGTGTTTTGTGAAACACTATTAATAAATCAAATTTATACCCTAAAAAGAGTTTTATGTAAAACTCTTTTTTTTTGTTTATATAAATAAATATAAGTAATGATAAAAAAGATTTTTTATTAAAAATTATATTCATATCTTTGATGTTATAAAACATAATAATTATGAACGAAAAATCAAACTGTACAGATTGCTTATCAAACAAAGATTCAATATTTAATGTATTGAAAGAGAAAGAAATAGAGTTGTTAGAAAATAATAGTACCTACAAATTTTATAAAAAATCAAAAGTGATATATAAAGAAGGCAATGCTCCAAATGGTCTTGTCTGTCTTTGTTCTGGAAAAGTGAAAATTTTTAAAGAAGGAGTAGGCAGGAGAGACCAAATTATAAGAATGTGTAATCCAATTGATTTTATAGGTTTCAGGGCTTTGTTTGCCAACGATACTTATATAGCATCTGCGGTAGCTATCGAAGACTGTTCAATTTGTGTAGTCGAAAAACATATTTTGGAAAAATTGGTAAGAAGTAATAGCGACTTTTCATTACTTATAATAAAAAAATTGGCGATGGAACTCGGAGTATCAAATCAAAGAACAGTATCACTTACACAAAAACATATCAGAGGAAGACTTGCAGAATCATTACTCTTTCTTATTAAAACTTACGGATATGAAAATAAAAATAAAATAATAAAAGTCTATTTATCAAGAGAAGACCTTGCAAATTTGTCTAACATGACAACATCAAATGCAATCAGAACACTTTCTGGTTTTGCAGCAGAAGAAGTTATTGGAATCGACGGAAGAAGAATAAGTATATTAAATCTTAAAGAATTAGAAAAAATTAGTGTACTTGGATAATTGTTTTATCTGGTTCTAAAAGTTTATTAACGTAACAAATAAATTTCATAAAAATAAATAATTTTAATGTACTTGTATAAGTAAATTGATATTTCTGTTTGAACTATTTCTTACAGAAATATTTTTGAACTATACATTTCAACAATATTTATAAGTTATTTTGTGTCTTACACTTATTTTGAGTTTTAAAAAATATATTATGAAAAAAAAACATCAAATTAATTTTAGAACACTAATTAAACCAGATAAATATCCGTTTATTATTGATTATAATACTCCTATGATGTTCGCTGGTTCGTGCTTTACTGAGAGCATTGGACTCGAACTACAAAAATTCAAATTTAATATTGATATTAATCCATTTGGTATTCTTTATAATCCGATTTCTATAAAAAAAGGACTCCTCTTTTTATGTTACAGTCAGCAGTTTGCGTTTGATAATTTGTTTTACAACAATGAGAGATGGAACAGTTATTATCATCACAGCAGGTTCTCATCGCCAGACAAAAAAAATACTTTAAATAATATAAATAAGAGAATATTAAGTTCTTCTGAACATCTGAAAAAAACAAAATTTCTTTTTATAACATTTGGAACAGCAATAGTTTATGAAAATATTAAAACAAGCGAAATCGTATCTAATTGTCATAAATTGCCAGCTAAAAATTTTAATAAAAGAATGCTGACAGCAGACGAAATTATAATAGAATATATCAAACTTATTAACTGTTTGGAAGAAATTACAAAGGATATAAAAATTATATTTACAATCAGTCCAGTAAGGCATATTAGCGATGGACTAACAAATAATATGTACAGTAAATCAATCTTGATGACCGCAATAATGCAAATAACTGAGCATTTCGAAAATGCCTTCTACTTCCCAGCTTACGAAATAATGATTGACGATTTACGTGATTATCGTTTTTATACACAAGACATGCTACACCCAAACAAAACTGCAATTGACTATATTTTTGATTTTTTTATAAAAAGTTTTATTGGAACTAAAACATACGAAATAATGGATAAAATAGAACAAATAATTAGAGCAAAAAACCATAGACCTTTTAATAAAAAAGCTGAATCGTTTCAGATTTTTTTAAAGAAAAATATTTCTAAAATTAATAATTTGTCTATAAAATATCCGAATATTTCATTTATTGATGAAAAAAAATATTTTGAAAAACTGATATTGTATTAAGCCGAACCACAACTTTTTAGCTTGTAAAATTAGCAAACAAAAATATTGATAAAAATACTATTATTAAATTCGGTGACAGTACGCCGAAGAATTTTTTAATTAAATTTTTAAATTATGAAAACAGCAAATTTTTTGACATTGGCAATGTTTCTAACAACATTTGCTTTGTTGATATCATGCAGTAAGGAAAACAATATCGAAGACGAACTATTTGAAAAACAGAACGTAGAGTTTGTTATTGGAAATGGAAAGATACAGAAAGGAACAAAAAATAACAAACTTGATGATGCAACTAAGGTGGTTATTACAATACAAAATTCAGACGGAACAGCAACAGAATATACATCAAGCGAATTGAATTTGTATAATACAAACGGTAATTATTCTACACAAAAAATTGCTCTTCCAGTAGGTGCAGACTACAAAATAACCGAATTTTTATTGTTAGATGTAAGTAATAATACAATTTTTGCATGTCCTTTGGAAAATTCACAACAAGCTCCTAATGTTACAGACCCTTTGCCTATAAATTTTAACATTATAAAAGATGTTAGTACACCTGTAAATGTTGAAGTTATAAGTACGGAAAACTTAACACCAGAAGATTTTGGATTAACAAGATTTATTATTTTGGAAGTAGGAACTTTTAATTTTCTTGTCTCTGTTTCAGAATTAGGAAGCAACGAATTACTAACAGCAGATTTGATTATTACAAAAAATGAATACTCAATAACAACAAGTCTGGAAGCTATTGTAAATAATATTGTAAATATAAAAGACGAATTTACAGATTATACATTAACAATAAACAAGACTGGATATCTTGCTTATGAACAGAACTTTACAATAGAGCAATTACAGATTTATGAAACCAAACCGTTGGTAATTGAATTGATAACAGATAATTAATTTTATATTTTTATTACAAATTTTTATATCTTATTAGATGGAAAATATTGGTATTCAAACAACTCAAAATGTATTTATTGTAAATAAGACAGCAAGTGTGGGCGAAAGAATTCTCGCTACTGTAATTGATATGATTATAGTTATTATTTACATATATTTAATTAATATTTTATCTTTTATATTCTCTGGTAGTAGTTATTCAACAGGAATGTTTCAAATATTTTTTTCATTCCTGTATTTGTTTACACCTTAGTTTCGGAATTTTTTATGCACGGACAAACAATCGGAAAAAAGATTATGAAAATAAAGGTTATTAAGATTGATGGTTCGCAACCTTCGATATGGAACTATATATCGAGGTGGTTTTTTAGAATATTTGACATTTATATGTTCTCAGGAGTGGTCGCCATTGTTACTATTTCAATAAATGGAAAAGGGCAAAGACTTGGTGATATTGTTTCTGGAACAACAGTAGTACGTTCAGATAAAAATGAAAATCTTGATAAAACAATCTACATTGAACTGCCTGATAATTATAAATGTTTTTTCGAAGATATTCGTATGCTGGAAGAAACTGATATTATTACAATAAAAGATGTACTTATTCATTACAAAAAAAATACTGGACTGCCAATTGCAGGCAATCTTGTAAGAAAAACTGCTCAGGCAATATCATCGAAAACAGGAATAAATATAGAAAATAATCCTCTTGATTTTTTGGAACAAATAATATCAGATTATAATTTTATAAACAAGAAAATATAAAATCACAGTTAATTATATTTCAATTATTTTTTTAACTATAAAACAATGTCATACAATTTAAAAATAAGAGAAGGAGAGCTTATAAAGAAAGTTGCAAATGATTAC
>JAOZMB010000149.1 GCA_029934515.1 Bacteroidales bacterium | reverse complement strand
TATTTTTTTTCAAATTGATGATTATCAATATATTCAGTATTTTTTAATAAGAAAATTAATAACTAAAAAAACTAAAAATTAAGAATTAAGAACTAACAACTAACCACTAACAACTAACCACTAAAAATTAAAAATTTTTAAATTATGGAAGATTATGGAATTTTATCAATATTGCCTCCTTTGTTGGCAATTATTTTTGCGTTGAAAACCAAACAAGTTTACATTTCGTTGTTATTTGGCATCTGGGCTGGTTGGCTGATAATAAATGATTGGAATTTACTTGCTGGAACAATAGGAACACTTGAGGGTTTTGTTAATGTTTTTAAATCGCCGGGTAATACACGAACAATAATGTTTAGTGCTCTTGTTGGTTCTTTATTAATATTTATTCAATACTCTGGTGGTGTTCATGGTTTTTTATTAAAAATAAACAAATTTCTTACAAGATTTGAAAAAAAAGAAAACGGAACGAGCAGAGTAATTGTTCAATTGCTTGCTTTGGTAACAGGTATTTTGCTATTTATAGAGACAAGTATAAGTTCTCTAACAGTTGGTACTCTTTATCGTCCTATATTTGACAAGCTAAAAATTCCAAGAGAGAAGTTAGCTTATATTGCAGATTCCAGCTCTGCGCCGACATCTATACTTATTCCGTTTAATGCTTGGGGCGCATTTATAATGGGTTTGCTAATAACGCAGGGAATTGAATATCCGCTGAGAACTTTGGCTTCTTCTTTGGTTTATAATTTTTATCCTATACTTACAATTTTATTAGTTTTTATAGTTATTGTTAGCAAAAAAGATTTTGGTTTGATGTCAAAGGCAGAGAAGCGAACACGCGAAACAGGAAAATTGTTCAACGATAATGCCAAACCAATGATTTCAGATGAGATTACTTCATGCAGTATGAAAGAAAATATAAAACCTCGTGCCTTGAATATGATTGTTCCTCTTTTTGTTATGATATTAATGATGATTGTAAGTTTATCTTTTACAGGTTGGGGCAATGTCGAAAATGCTACATCTTTGTTTTCTCATTTTACTCAATCTTTGGGAAATGGTTCTGGTTCGTCTGCTGTTTTATATTCAGTAACAAGTGCGATACTTATTGCGAGTTTGCTTTATCGTGTTCAGGGTATTATGAAATTGCGAGAGATGATTGAACTTATTCTGAAAGGAATAAGCGAATTAATGCCACTTGCATTATTAATGGTGCTTGCATTTTCTATCAGCGATGTTTGTAATAATCTTGGTACAGGAGAGTTTGTTGCAAATCTTTCAAAGGCTTGGATATCTCCTAAGTTACTTCCTTTTATAATTTTTATATTATCATCTTTTATTGCATTTTCAACAGGAACATCATGGGGTACTTTTGCAATAATGATGTCAATAGCTGTTCCTATGGCAGAGTTGCACGACTCGAATATTTATTTAATTATTGCAGCAACAATTGGTGGTGGAGTGTTTGGCGACCATTGTTCACCGATTTCTGATACCTCAATAATATCATCAATGGCATCAGCCTCAGACCACATAGACCACGTGAAAACACAACTACCATACGCTCTTTTGACAGGCGGTATTACAGCTCTTATATATTTGATAATTGGTTTTATCGGATAAATAAAATAAATAAATGTTATCTATACTATATTTAAAATTAACTTACTGTAAACTCAAAAATAATAATCTATTTATTTTAAATAAATTTAGCAAAGATATTATTAATATAACAATAATAAACATAATGATACCGTTGTTATATCAAAGAAAATTTTAATTATTTTAATTATTTTAATTATGAAAAAAACATTGTTTTCAATTATTGGTTTGTTTTTATTTTTATCATTTACAACCGATAATCAAGCACAAACACTTGGTGGTGTATATACACCGCATATAGCAAATGAAAGGAAACCTATTCCTTATCAGTATTTAAGGGAAGCAGATGTGATGTGGTCAAAAATTATATGGAGACGAATAAATTTAACCGAAAAAATGAACCTGCCGCTTTATTTCCCAACAGCAGAAGAAGAATTTTCAGATAGAAAAAGTTTAATACAACTGATAATGTGGGGGATAAAAAATAAAAGTTTAACTCCGTTCACATCAGATTTATTTGAATCTCAATTTACAATGGATGAGATACACTCACGATTTGGTGCTTCTATTGATACAATTTATGAAACGGATCCTGATACAGGTGAACAAATTGCTATTGTAGAACAAAATCAAGCAGATTATGCAGAGATAAAAGAAATTCTTGTAAAAGAAATGTGGTTTTTTGATAAGCAACGTTCTGTAATAGAAGTAAGAATAATTGGATTAGCACCTATAAGAATGTATTTTCGTCCAGATGATTTAGATAAGGAAGACCAAAGACAAACATTATTATTTTGGATTTATTATCCTGAAGCGAGGAATATTTTTGCTGGCGAACCTGTATATAGTGAGCTAAATCAAGCAACAACATATACTTTCGATGATATTTTCTTCAAAAGAAGGTTCAGCGGTTTTATTTTCAGAGAGTCAAATGTTTATAATGACAGAAAAATTGATGAATACACAACAGGACTTGATGTGTTACTTGAATCAGAAAATATTAAGAAAAAAATATTCGACTACGAGCATGATATGTGGGAATATTAAAAAAACTAATTCAAATATAATTTTTAAAAAATAGATTATGAAAAAAATATTGTTTTCAATTATCATATCTTTTTTACTTGTAATATTTACAAGCAGTGCTATGGCGCAGGCTCCAAGTGGTATATATACACCACATATAGCAAATGAAAAAAAACCAGTACCTTATCAATATTTAAGGGAAGCAAGTGTAATGTGGTCGAAGGTTATATGGAGAAGAATAAATTTAACCGAAAAAATGAACCTACCACTTTATTTCCCAACAGAAGAGAAGGCAAATAGAAAAAGTTTAATACAACTAATAATGTGGGGAATAAAAAATAAAAGTTTAACTCCGTTTCATTCAGATTTATTTTCATCGCAGTACACAATGGAAGAACTGGATATTAGAAGAGGAGCAGAAGTGGATACAACAATTTTGACTGATGATGAAGGTGAAATAATAGACACTGTTGTTATAATGATCCAACCAGAATCATCTGAGATTAAAGAAGTTCTTCTCAAAGAGATGTGGTTTTATGATAAACAACGTTCTATAATGGAAGTAAGAATAATTGGTTTGGGATTGATTAGACGTTACTACCGTAAAGATGACCTAGACAAAGAAGACGAACGACAAACAATAGTATGTTGGATTTATTATCCTGAGGCGAGGAATATTTTTGCTGGAGAGCCTGTATATAATAATAACAATGGCTCGACAACATATACTTTTGATGATATTTTCTTTAAAAGAATGTTCAGCGGTTTTATTTTTAAAGAGTCAAATGTTTATAATGACAGAGCAATTAATCAATACACAACTGGGCTTAACGTATTGCTTGAATCAGAAAATATTAAGAAAAAAATATTCGACTACGAGCATGATATTTGGGAATATTAAATTGAAAATATTAAATTAGGAATTACGAAACCTCATAATTCCTAATTTAATATCATTTTTAATCATTAAACAAAGTTATCACCTTTTAGAATTTTTACGTCATATAAGAATTGTTTAATTTTTTTTTCATCGTTTTTTTTACATATTAACAATATATTATCAGCCTCTGCAACAATATAATTATCAATACCTTGTATTACAACAAGCTTGTCATTTGGAACATTAACAATAGTATTTGTTGTGTCATAAGTAATAATATTTTTACTAAATAAGACATTATTATTACTGTCTTTCACAGAGTTCTCGTGTAGTGAGTCCCAGGTGCCAAGGTCTGACCATCCAAAATCTGTACACAAAACATAAACATTATTTGCATGTTCCATTATACCGTTGTCAATTGATATATTTCTACATTCGGCATAAGTGTCAGCAATATACTTTTTCTCATTTTGATTTTTTATAAGCTCTTCATCAAATTCGAACAAATTTGAAATATCAGGCAAATAATCATCAAATGCTTTTTTTATACTGCTTAATGACCAAATAAAAATACCAGAGTTCCAATAAAACTCACCACTTTTTATAAATGCTTCAGCTGTATTTCTATCTGGTTTTTCTGCAAATGTTTTTACTTTACGAATTTCAGGAAAATCAATATGCGTCTCTTCGCTTATCTGTATATATCCATATCCTGTTTCTGGTCGGCTTGGAGTTATTCCCAGTGTTAATAGACCGTTGTTTTGTTTTGCAAAATCAAAACTTCTTTTAATAATTTCTAAAAACTTGCTCTCGTTAAGTATTAAATGGTCGGAAGGTGCTACAACAATATTGGCATCTGGATTTAATCTTGCAATCTTAAAATTAGCATAAGCAATACATGGTGCCGTATTTCTTCGTTCTGGTTCTGCAAGAATTTGCCAAGCTTCAATATCTGGCAATTGCTCTGCAACAAGCCCCGTATATATATCGTTTGTAACAATATATATATTTTCTTTCAGACAAATTTTTGAGAATCGTTCAAAAGTTTGTTGTAAAAATGTTTTTCCTATACCAAGAATATCAAGAAATTGTTTTGGCTTTTTGTTGCGGCTGAGAGGCCAAAACCTACTACCTATACCGCCTGCCATAATTACACAATAATTATTTTTGTTCATTTTTTATGTATATTTAAAAAATAAAAATAAATTTTGGTTTAATAACGTTGTTTTACAAAGTAAAATTATTTACTTTGTAAAAATATAAAAATAAAATAAAATAAAAATAAATTTGTGAATGTTTTGTATCAAATAGGTAAATATTTTTACTTTCTTGCGAAAATATTTAAAAAACCAGAGAAACGAAAAATTTATCTTTATCTAATTTTTGATGAGATAGATAAACTTGGTATCAACTCAATTGGAATAGTATTTATTATTTCAATATTTCTTGGAGCTGTTGTTACCCTACAAACCGCCTATAATATCAGCTCGCCACTGATACCACTTTGGCTTGTTGGACTTACAGCAAGAGACTCAATGATTCTTGAATTTTCTTCGACTATTGTTGGTTTGATTCTGGCTGGAAAAGTAGGCGCAAATGTTGCTTCCGAAATTGGAATGATGCGTGTTAATGAACAAATCGAAGCTTTGGAAATAATGGGAGTAAATTCATCGAGTTATCTGGTGCTTCCCAAAATTATTGCTACTGTTCTATTTTTTCCAATATTGACTATTTTCAGTATGATTGTCGGAATAGGCGGAGGCTATTTTTCTGCATTTATTACAGATGCTTTACCAACCGATGATTTCTTGATGGGAATTAGATATTGGTTTCACCCTTTTTATATAACTTATTCAGTTATTAAAACACTTGTTTTTGCTTTTGTTATAACTTCGGTATCTGCATATCAGGGATATTTTGTAAAAGGAGGTGCCGTTGAAGTTGGCAAAGCAAGCACAAGAGGTGTAGTTTACAGTAGTATTTTGATATTATTAGTTAATGTTATTTTAACAGAATTATTATTAAAATGATAGAAGTTAAAAATATATATAAATCGTTTAGAGATAAAAATATTCTAAAAGATATTTCTATAACTTTCGAACAGGGAAAAACAAACCTTATTATTGGACAGAGCGGTTCTGGAAAAACTGTTTTATTAAAATCTATTGTTGGTTTACACGAAGTTGATAAGGGACAGATTATTTATGATAATAAAATATTTTCATCGATGAAGCATGTAGAGAGAAAGAAAATTCGTAAAAAAATAGGAATGGTATTCCAGGGAGGGGCTCTTTTTGATTCATCAACAGTTATTGAAAACGTGATGTTTCCTCTGAAAATGTTTACTGAAATGACAAAACAGGAAATGGAAAAAAGAGCTAAATTTTGTCTTGAAAGAGTTGACCTTAGAGATATTGAAGATTTATATCCATCAGAAACAAGCGGTGGAATGCAGAAACGGATTGCTATTGCAAGAGCAATAGTTTTAGAACCGAAATATTTATTTTTCGATGAGCCTAATTCTGGATTAGACCCAAAAACGGCAATAATTATTGATAAACTTATCAAAGAATTAACCGTAGATTTTAATACAGTAACAGTTATTAACACACATGATATGAACTCAGTCGCCGAGATAGGCGATAATATTGCTTTTATTTATAAAGGTAGAAAATGGTGGTCTGGAAACAATGAAGAAATTTTTACGGCAAACAATAAAGAACTAAACGACTTTGTATTTGCAACAAAATTAATGAGAGAAGTTAGAAACTTTAAATTAAAAAATTAGGCGATTTTCATAAGCGTCTAAAAGTATTTGACATTTTTTTGTAAAAATAAATAATAAATATCGAAATATTAAAAGAAGAAAAAAACTATGAAATATTTTAACACATCTGGTCCAAATATACCAGACGAGCATTATACAATTCAACGCACAAAACTAATAAAAAAAGGAGTCGAACTTGTAAAAAGAAAAAGATATTTTACAATCTGGGCACCACGTCAAACAGGTAAAAGTACTTATTTTGAGCAACTTGCAAAAAAGTTAGAAATACAAGATTACAAAGTTGCTCATATAAATTTTGAAAATTTTAAAACCGCATCATTAGAAAGTTTTATATATCGTTTGACATGGAAATTAAAAGATTTTTGGAGAGTAGATTTTACAAGCGAAAAAGAAATTTCACAAATTTTTAACTTAATTGAACAAATTAAAGATGAAAAAAATATTCTTATAATAGACGAAGTGGAAGGAATTAATAAGAAATATCTTAACGAATTTCTATACTCTATCCGAAATTTATATTATTCAAGAAAAACACATAGTCTAAAAAGTGTTATACTCGTTGGTGTTGCTAATATCACTGGAATTATCAAAGATAATGCAAGCCCTTTTAATGTTGCAGACAATTTAGAAATACCCTATTTCACAACAGAAGAGTCTTATGAATTATTTGCACAACACGAAACAGAAACAGGACAAATATTTGATAAAAAAGTAAAACAAAAAATAAGCGAGATTACAGCCAATCAGCCCGGACTTGTAAATGGTTTTGC
>JAOZMB010000148.1 GCA_029934515.1 Bacteroidales bacterium | reverse complement strand
CTGTAAATAATTCTGTAATTTCTCTTTTCATGAAAAAAAAGATAAAAAAATATTTAAATTAATAATAATTTTTTTATTAATTTTGATGCGTTTGCCATACAAATTTTAAGGATTTTTTTTTCAATTCATTTAATATTTTTACTTTTGTGTAATGACTTTTATTATAAATATATAATATGATTTTTGATAAAACAGTAAAAAATATTACGCGAATAGGAGAGGTTATTAATATTCTTTTGCGATTTGGTTTTGAAGATGTTGTATCAAATACAGCATTAAAAAAATTTATACCTACCCGAAAACAAATAACCGGGTTCTCTGAAAAACCTATATACGATTTTAACAGATGGGAACGCATACGTATGGTTATCGAAGAACTTGGAACAACTTTTATTAAACTTGCTCAGCTTTTAAGTAATCGTCCAGATATCCTGCCTGCTCCATTAATAGAAGAGTTCTATTCTCTGCAAAGCAAAGTTCCGCCTTTCAGTACAAAAAAAGCAATAAAAATAATTGAAAAAGAAACAGGTAAAAAAATAAACGAGATTTTTTCTTATCTCGACAAGCGAACAATAGGTGCTGGCTCAATAGGACAGGTTCACAGAGCAAGACTAAAAAGAGGAGAAGATGTTGTCGTAAAAGTGCAACGTCCCGATGCTGCACACAAAGTAAGAACAGACCTTTTGTTGCTAAGAGAATTTATTAAACTTACAGAAAATTATTTTAAAAATCTTGGAATTTTAAATCCTATTGAAATAGTTAATACTTTCGAACAAACAATACTCAAAGAGCTTGATTATAAAAATGAAGCCTTAAATATGTTAAAATTTAGAAGAGCATACAGTACTGATAAAAGTTTCTATGTGCCAAAACCTTATACTAACTTATCGAGTTCTAAGATACTTGTTATTGAATTTGCTGCTGGCTGCGAAATTGATAATATCAAACAATTACACGATTGGGGTATTAATACAAAAGAAATCTCTGAAAGAGTTGTTGCAGTTTTTTTTAAACAAATATTTGATACCGGACTTTTTCATGCAGACCCACATGCTGGGAATATTCTTATAAAACCAGATAAACAAATAGTTCTGATTGATTTTGGAATGACCGGTAAATTAACAAAACGACAAAAATTTGACTTCTCTGGTGTTGTGCTTAGTGTTGCACTCCGAAATGCAAAAAGTCTTGCTGTTAATCTAAGAAGACTTTCTGTAAATGGCGAAGTAAAAAATATGAAATTATTTGAAAACGACCTCGAAACTTTAATTGATGATTTTATTGTATTGAATATCGAAGAGACAGGTATTTCGGAACTAATGGCAAGACTTCGAAAAATAGTATATGATTATAAACTAAGAATTCCCGGAGAAATATTTTTGATATTCAGAGCGATAGCTATTCTTGAAGGTATAAGTCGAAGGCTTCACCCTGATTTTAGAACTATTGAATTTATGATGCCTTACAGCAAAAAAATAGTTCAAGAACAATATTCGCCTCAAAATATTAAAGAAGAATTAAACTATTCTCTATCGCAAATTTTATCTCTACTGCACAGCTCACCGCATGATATAAAATATATTTTGAATAAAGTTAGAAAAGGAGAGTTACAGTCAAATATTGTTATTAAAGGACTCGAACCTATTATCAAAAAACTTGATACAATTGTAAATCGTTTTATTTTGGCATTATTAGTTGTTGCATTGTTGATTAGTTCTGCAATTATTACAAATATCGATAACGAAAATATGAAAAATTTTTGGGGAATCCCTATAATTAGTATAATAGGTTTTGTAATTGCTTTATTCTGTGGACTCTGGTTGTTATTATATATTATAAGAAATAGAAAATAAGAAATAAAAAAAATGATTATTCGTTTATAGTTGAACAGGCGCAAAATCAAATTTATTCATATTCTATTATTTATTATAAAAAAATGCTTAGATTATTTAAAATATCAATTACATTAATTTTTATATTCGGTTTAAAGACCAGCAAAGCACAACATCCGTTCTGGACAGATGGAACAGCATTTACAGTTCCACGTAGAACTTTTGAACTTTGTTTGTTTCGTCCAGCTCGTTACGGTCTGACAAAAAAAGCCGAACTATCTGCTCATCCTGTAGCTTTTTTTGTTTTTCCGCATCTTTTTTTAAAAAGAAGATTAATAGATTTTGAAATTAAAAGGCGTAAGAAATTCTATGTATCTACAAAGCACGGTTTATATTATCCTACTTTTTTGCTTAACAAAGCTGATAACTTAGATACTTATTTATTAAATAATTTTTATGAATCATCATCAATTATTGTTTTACAAAACGAAATAATTGTAAGTCATTTTTTGGATAAACAAACACATTGTAACGTTGCCGACAAAATGATAACTGGAAATATAGGATTAAAATACGCATATAACAGTAGCGATTCAATATCGCCAGTAGTTTTACAATCAATACTTTTTAGGGAAACAATGGTGTTTACTCCAGAATATATTTGGTATATTGGTTTGCGATTTGATGCACATTTGAGTATGATATTTAATTATTTTGTTGATTTTAATTTTTATTCTGTAGGACTTGGTGTTGATTTTTATTCGGTAGAAAGTAAAGCTGGAATAATGGGATATTCAGGTAAAAATATCAAAGCTTTTGTTGGAATAAAAACTGGTTATTCAACAATGATAGACAAAAACAGATTCTTGTTAATGCCAATAGCAGGAATCTCATATTCTTTTAAACGAAAAGCAAAAAGAGAAAAAGAACTTGGACTTTTTGGAAGAAAAATATTTAAATACAAAGATACATCTACTGATGACGAAATTAAATATATGGACAAAGACTGGAAAAAAAAACGTGACTCAGTCCCAGTTGTAATTCCAGATTTTTAATAAGTATAATTTAAAAGCTTTTCATTAAATAAGCAAAAAATATTTTGTTATTGAACATTTTTTACTTTTTTTGCATATAAAAGAATAATCGAATCACAAGCTTTCAGCTTGTTCTAAATTTGGCAAATTTTATAATAATTTAAAAATTACTTATTTGAACTTATCATTTTTCATAGCAAAGCGGTATCTTTTTTCAAAAAAAAATAGAAATGCTATTAATATAATTTCTGGAATATCTGTTGCAGTTGTAGCAGTTGCAACTGCCGCACTTATCATAATAGTATCTTTTTTAAATGGATTTGACAATCTAATTAAGCAAAATATTAATATCTATTCTCCTGATATTCTGATAACTCCTGTGAAAGGAAAAACTTTTTCTATAGAATCAGATGAATTTCAAAAAATTAAAAATTTACAATCTGTATCATATTTTGTAGAAGTGATGGAGGAGAATGTTTTGCTTAAATCAAATAACAAACAAATACTTGCAGTTATTAAAGGGGTAGGCAAAGATTATATAAGAATAAATAGATTGGACTCTTGTTTGATTGAAGGAGAGCTGATACTCGAAAATAAGGTTCATAATTTTGCCGTTTTTGGTATTGGTGTTTCTTACAATCTTGGTGTTTCGTTAATCTCACAGGCACCAGTTACAGTGTGGATACCAGACAGAAAAAAAATAAATATTAACAATCCGCAGGAATCGTTTAATGTTTTACAGATAATTCCTACAGGAATTATTTCTGTCGAGGTTAATTTTGATGAACGATATGTATTAACTTCAATAAACAGTGTGCGAAAACTTACGAAACGAGATAGTATGATTGTCAGTTCTATAGAAATAAAAATAAACAAAAAAAATGAAATCGAAGAAACTAAAAACAAAATAAAAAATATTTTAGGCAATTCCTTCCTCGTAAAAGATGTAAACGAACAACATAGTGATATATATAGAGTTGTTAAATCGGAAAAACGAGCTACTTTTTTTATATTGCTATTTATTGTATTAATCGCTTCGTTTAGTATGGTTGCATCGCTGACAATGCTTATTATTGAAAAATTCGAAGATATTAAAACATTGCACAGTATGGGTGCAAATAAAAAACTTATAAACAAAATATTTATCTCTGAGGGAAGAATGATTGCATTACTCGGAGCCGTGATAGGACTTATTATTGGTTTTTCGGTTACTTATGCACAACAGGTATTTGGTTTTATCAGGTTTCCTTCTGAGGGTAATTTTATTATTAGTGAATATCCTATTCAATTGCAATTGCTTGATTTTATTTATACTTTTTTTGCTGTTAATATTATTGGATTTATAATAACACTATATCCAGTTGTTGTTATGAGAAAAAAACTATTTAGAATAAAATAATTAAATTAAATAATATGTTTTTTAGAAAATCAAAAAGAAAAAAAGAAGACAATATTTTAGAGTTGGAGATAGGAAGCCAATTAGAAGTAGATATGAAAATCCAAAATATAAAGAATATTTACAAATACGATTGGGGTGGATACGAAAGCGTTGAATATGTTTTGGAATCCTTTGGCGAAATTTCTTTTTTGTATATCGAAAAAGATGATGAATTATTTTTTACTTTTTTGAAAGAAAAAAAAGAACTTGTAGAAAATATTGCATATTATATTGCAAGCGGTGATGATGTTCCACAAGAAATTAAATACAAAAAAGAAATCTATAAACTCGAAGAAATTTCGGAAGGAATGTGTACTGATAAAAGTACTGGAAAGAGTGAAAGTATTTTTAGTTTTGATTATTTTAACAAAGAAAGAGACCGCACAATTTCTTACGAAATTGACAAAGAAAACGAAATAACGGCTTACTTCGGAAATGTTATATACGAACACGAAATTAATATATTAAGTGATAACAACGGAGGAAATAGATTTGCTTAATTTATTGTAAACTCGATTTTTACATTCTAAATTTTAAATTTTACATATGAATATTTCAATATTAGACAATGATTTATATAAATTTACAATGCAAAATGCTGTTATCGAGCATTTCCCACGAGCAAAAGTGAGGTACGAATTTATAAATAGAGGAAATACTAAATTTCCTGATGGTTTTGCTGAGGAGTTGCGGAAATTGATAAGACAAACAGAAAATTATGCACTTAGTAAAAAAGAGAAGATTTTTTTAACAAAAAAATGTCCTTATTTAACTCCAACTTATTTGGATTTTCTTAGTGGTTATAGATACGATTCTGGCGAAGTTGGTGTTATACAAAAAAAAGAAGAGCTGTATGTTTCGGTTGAAGGTTATTGGTATAGAACAATTTTGTGGGAAGTTCCATTGATGTCTATGATTTCGGAGCTTTACTTCAAAATGACAGCTCAAAAAACTTACGAAAGTCAAAAAATTATTGATATTATTTGTAAGAAAGCAACAAAATATAAAATGCTCGGAGCAAAATTTGCCGATTTCGGAACAAGAAGAAGGTACTCTTATGAGAATCATAATAATGTTGTTGCTGAATTAAAAAGCTATGGAGGTAAAAATTTTACTGGAACAAGCAATGTTCACCTCGCTTGTCGATACGATTTAACTCCGATAGGAACACACGCACACGAGTGGTTTATGTTTCATGCTGCAAAATACGGTTTCAAAATCGCAAATGCAATATCACTTGACAATTGGGTAAAAACATATAGAGGCGATTTGGGAATAGCTTTATCAGATACATTTACAACAGATGTATTTTTTAAGGCATTCGATACAAAATTTGCAAAATTATTCGACGGTATCCGACAAGACTCTGGCGACCCTATTGTTTTTACAGATAAAGCAATTAAACATTACAAGAATTTGAAAATAGAACCAAAATCGAAAACTATAATATTCTCAGACGGACTAACACCAGAGAAAGTAGAAAAAATAGAAAAATATTGTAGAGGAAAAATTAATGTAGCATACGGTATAGGAACTAATTTCACAAATGATGTTGGTGTTAAGCCGTTAAATATTGTAATAAAAATAACTGATGCAAAACCAGAAAACGAAAACTGGATACCTACCGTAAAACTATCTGATGAAGAAGGAAAACATACAGGAAGCAAAAAGGCAATTGATTTATGTAAGACTGTTTTAAGTTATTAGAAAATGAAAAAATATTGATTCTTTTTCTTGGTAAATTTAATATAAAAATAGACTGCAGAAGTAATTATTAATTCCTAACTGACATTACACATGTAGGACAAAACACATCAAAAATAAATTATACTTGATTATCAATATGTTATGTTTTTAGAATCATTAAAACTTACTATTTTAAAAATAATAATTCCTTGATTTTCAACACTTAAATATTTTGATGTGTTTGTCCTATTGATACTGTAATAATATTTGTATAATTTTGTTGCTAAAATAAAAATGAATTTATAAATAAAAAAAAGATAATTTTACAATTATGTCCAAACAAGCAATTACAAGTTATTATAAAAATATTGACAGATATAAGCGCTACGGTGGAACACACAATGAGAGCAGTATTCGCAGAGCTTTTGCTAATTTGTTAGAAGAATATTGTTTAACAAAAAATCTAATTTTGGTTGACGAACTGCACCTAAAAAACTCTGCAAAAAGACCAGACGGAACAATTAGAGATGCACTACAACAAGACTGGGGACACTGGGAAAGCAAAGACGAAAAAGATGATTTAGATAAAGAAATAGACAAAAAATTTGAAATAGGATATCCAAAATTTAATATTCTATTTGAAAATTCTGTCGAAATTGTATTGATACAGAAAGGAGAAGAAGTGTTGAGAGGAGAAATGATAGATGCCGATTTTTTGCACCGTGTACTTAGTGAATTTACAAGATACGAACTACAAGAAATTGTAGATTTCAGAAAAGCAATAGAAAAATTTAAGGAAGATGTACCTGATATTTTGAAGGTGCTGAGGAAGATGATAAAAATACAATCCGAAACAAATCCAAAATTTATAAGCGCAAGAGCAAAGTTTTGGAAAATGTGCAAAGAAAGTATTAATCCAGATATCACCTCTTTTGATATTAGGGAAATGCTTATACAACACATACTTACACACGAAATTTTTGCAACTGTATTTGATGATGCTGAGTTCCATCGTGAAAATAATATTGCAAAAGAACTACAATCCGTTGTGGATACTTTTTTTACAAAAGCAACAAGAAAAAA
>JAOZMB010000147.1 GCA_029934515.1 Bacteroidales bacterium | reverse complement strand
TTTATCACACAGATTTTTGGGGAACAAGAAACGAGAAGTTTGAGCAATGTTTAAATAATGATTTACAATCTATTGAATGGGAAAAAGTAGAACCAAGTAATCCATTTTATTTGTTTAAACCACAAAATAAAATCCTTAAAAAGAAATATTTTAAATTTTGGAGCATAAAAGATATTTTTAATATTAAAAGTGTTGGAATTGTTACTGGTAATGATAATTTTTTTATTGATTATTCAGAAGAAGAGATTAAGAAAAAAATACAAAAAATCAAAAGAATAAAAATTTCACTACAACAAGTATTTGAATTTTCAGATAATTTTTTTGAAAAAAAAGAGAAATATTTAAAAGAAATTAAAAATCAAAATCAACAAATATTAAAAATAAATTATCGTCCTTTTGATGAAAGATATATTTGGCATAACGAAAAATTATTAGAACGAAGTCGCTCTAATATTATGCAACATTTTATTGACAAAGAAAATATTGGACTTATTGTTTCGCGAAGTGCAACAGGACAGTCAAGCTGGCAAGATGTACAAATAACAAATAAAATTACAGAATTTGGAATAATGGGAAATTCCGCATCAATTTATCCTTTTTATATTTTTCAAGACAACGGCGATACAAATGGTAACGGTTATTTATTCAAAAATGAAGAAAAAAGAGATAACTTTACGAAAGGATTTAGAAAGTTTATCAAAAAAAAATATTCAAAAAAAACAATAAACAAAGATGAGAAAATAGTTTTAGAGAAAAAAATAAAATTAAAAGAACAAGGAATAAAAGGTTTACAAAAAACTATTAAGACTTTTGAAGCCATAGGTGATAATGATATTCTCGAAGAATTAAAAAGTAATTTATCGGAAGTTAAAAAACAAATAAGTAGTTTAGAGAAGAAATTACAACAAACCAAAACCTCAACTTATTCACCTTCGCCAGAAGAAATTAATGGATATATTTATGCGATTTTACATAGCAAGACTTTTATAAATACTTATACTGAGTTCTTAAAAATTGATTTTCCACATATTCCATTTGTTGATAATCAAAAAGATTTTATAAATTTATCAAAAGCTGGTTGGAAACTTATTCAAGTTCATTTACAAAATAAAGATATTGAAGGAAAAAAATATGCAAATCTTGGTTTGTATAAAGGAGACGGAGATAATATTGTTGTAAAAACAGAACATAAAGTAATAAAAGAAAATAACAAAATTTACAATAGATTATACATTAACGAAACTCAATATTTTGAAAATGTTTCAGAACAGGTTTATAATTTTTATCTCGGTGGTTATAAAGTTTTGAGCAAATATCTAAAATATAGAAAAAATAAAGATTTACAAATTAACGAAATAGAAAATATAGAAGATATTATAAAAATAATTTCTTATACAATCGAACAAAAGAAAATAATTGACAAACTATTTATTCGCTCACATTGATTGAAAAAAACTAATTTTGCTTTTTATTTTTTTTATACAATTTTTTACTATTTTTGCACTTGCACAACAAGGGATATTTGAATGTTATTTTTATTTCCATAAAACAAAAAACAATCTAAGTAATGGTTAAAAAATAACTTTTTGATTTGTTTTTTGTAAAATACTTATTATCATGTGTAAACCAATTCGTAATTCATAATTTATAATTCGTAATTTACTAATGCTCTTATTTCTAAATATTTAAAAATCATATTTTTTAAAACAACACCAAATTATGTATATATATTTGATTTTAATTAATATTGTCTCTGGAATAATTTTCTATTCTGATAAACAAAAAGCAAAGAAAAAACAAAGAAGAATACCAGAAAAAACACTTCATATACTGGAATTTTTAGGAGGTGTATTTACTATTTTATTTTTAATGTATTCAATAAGACACAAGAATGCCAAAAAGTCATACTATACAAAGACTTACATTGCACTCTTATTTTGGATAATATTAATAATATTAATTTGATATGAAAATACTACAAATTTTTTTTATAAGTGTAATGGTTAAATACTAATTCAAATATTTTATTATAATTGTCAAAAAATAAAAATTTATACTATGCGTCCATCCGATGACAAAAATGAATATAATAAAGTTTTTATCGTATGCTTGATGGTTCACTACAAACAACTATTTATGTTAAAAAATTGAATAGTAGTTTATTAATAAGTTCAACTGAAACTCCATATTTATGGAAGATGCTTATTATACAGATTTTCCTTGATTTATTAATTTCTGTCTCATCTTCATTAGTTTATCTTTATTCTTAATAACAAGAATGATTCCAACAGCTCCAGCAATCATCATAATTGTTGCAATAATTTCTGCTTGTGTAATATTATATCCAGAAATATTATATGTAATATTTACTCTTATTTGTTCGATAATAAAACGCTCTGCACCAGCGAGCAACAAATAAATACTTATAAGAAAAAATGGAACTTTAATACGTTTTCTCAAATTCCAAAGTATAATAAAAATTATAAACATTATTGCTGTTTCGTATATTGGTGTAGGGAAAACTGGTGTACCAAGAACTGAACAATGTGACCAAGTACAATCTGGTATTTTTTCGCCGACATTGTTTATATTGTGTGGATAATCATACGCCCAAGCCCAGTCTGGTAGCCAAGTGAGCCACTCTGGTTTTTCTGCTGTATTCGGAATTCCCCAGCATCCGTCTCCTGAAACCTGACACCCCAAACGACCAACGCCATAAGCAATAGGAATCACAACAGCTGTAATATCAAGGACTTGCGGTATATTAATATTATTCATTCGTAAATAAATCAACGAAGCCGAAGTGCCAACTATTAGACCTCCAAGGAAAGTTAAACCGCTAAACGATACCAATTCACCCAATGGGTCTTTAATAAAATTATCAAAATATTCTAAATTATGAAACAGTTTAGCTCCAAGCAAACCAAACACACCCGCAACGACAAGCACATTTCCTGCAAGCTGGTAAGGATGTATTCCTTTCTCTTCCCAGCGAGGTTTTTCTAATTTCAGTTTTTGTTTTTCACGATAACTCATAAATGCAGAAACTACGGCACCTATTATTCCTCCGAGTATGCTACCACGTGCTGATAATATAAATCTCTGCGGGTCGGCAACAAGGTCGCCATAATTCAAAATAGATTCTAATAATTTGAAACCTATTATAAAACCTATTAGAGCAGATATAATTAATTCTTTGGGTTTTGCTGGTTCTCCAACAAATTCTTTTTTCTTAAGTACATGTAGTAAACCTTCTTCTTCTTTACGTTTCAGCTCAAGCATAAGTACCCAGGTTCCTACAAGAAAACCAGATGCTACAAACAAACCGTACGACTGTATTGGCAAAGGTATATTCCAACCAAATACATCTTTAAAAAACTCTGTTAGTGTTGGATACATTGTTATTGAATTTTATATGTTTATTTAGGAAAATAAGTAATGGTTAAAAAATAACTTCCTGATTTGTTTTTTGTAAAATACTTATTATCAGGTGTAAACCAATTCGTAATTCATAATTCGTAATTTACTAAATTGATTATTTACTACTCATTATTTTATCAATTTTTGAGGAAGATGGGTCTATTTCTTTTAGTATATTATATACTTTTTTCTTTTCAGCCTGTGTTGCTTCCGAGTATATATTTACTATTTCGTCCATTTTTGTTGTAAGCATAATTTTAAGTAAAAAAGAGTCTGGTTTTCTTCTGAATACTTTTTGCATCAAATCAAAAGAGGCATTTATCTCGGCACGTCCAACTTCTGTTTTTTCGCTCATAAGGTCTAAACCCAACCTATGATATTTATAATAAAAACGACGCAAAGGACTATTACTATTGTTAAGAATATTTTCTATTAGATAGTATCTATTATCTTCCGAACTGCTCTCGTATGCTCGCCAGCCTGGTTCGGGTGCGCTTTGTGCATTGTTTACAATTTGCTGGGCTTTCTGAAAATACTGTGTACCGCTTGTCATACCAAAAGAATCGTAATCAAGTCCGATAATAATATAAGCGTAATATGCCAACACCGATGTTAAATTTGACAAGTGAGTATTTTCATTAAATTCAAGAGCTTGTCCCTCGACATAATCAAATATAAATTGTCCGTCTTTTTCTTTATGATTTAAGATTATCGATTTATAATTGGTACTAAAAATTGGTCTTGTTGATTGTACAGATACTGTTCCCGTGAATTTATCTATACCGTTGTATTTTGTTAAATTTATCATTATTTGACAATCAATTCGTTCGTTAACAGTAAAAACATTATTTGTCCACTGTCTATTATTCAAAAATTCACGTAAATCTTTTTGAAGGCTCTGAAATACTTCAATATTTGTTCCTTGAATTTGACTGTAATTTACATTTATCTGACAATCAAGTTCTTGCGCAAAACCAATCGGAGACATTAATATTGTCAATAGCAAAATATTAATTTTTTTCATTTTTTATTTTTTAATATAAGTGAAATTTTATTAATAATATCTTCAGAAACTTTTTTCTTTGATTTGAGTTCAAATTTTTCAATATTATTATTTCTATCGATTATTGTAATTTTATTTGTATCGTGTTCGAGACCAGCACCTTTATCTTTTAATGAATTTAATACAATAATATCAAAATTTTTCTTTATAATTTTCTTTTTTGCATTTTCTATTTCGTTGTCTGTTTCGAGTGCGAATCCTATTGTTATTTGATTTTTCTTTTTGATTTTGCCAAGTTCTTCAGCAATATCATGTGTTGGTTTTAATTTTATTAATAGTTGTTTTTCTTTCTTTTTAATTTTAGACGAATAAACTATTTCTGGTGTGTAATCTGCTACAGCTGCTGCAAATACAGCAAGATCGCAAGTCTCAAAATATTTTTTTGCTTCAAAGAACATCTCTTTTGCTGTACAAACAGGTATTGTTTTTATGTTGTTATTTTGGGTCTCAATATTTACTTTTCCAGAGATAAGAATAACTTCGGCACCTTGTTCGGCAGCTGTTTCAGCAATAGCATAAGCCATTTTTCCTGTAGAGCGATTCCCAATATATCTTACAGGGTCTATTTTTTCTTGTGTTGGGCCTCCTGTGATAAGAATTTTTTTATTTAAAAATAACTTCTTTTTCGAGAACTTATTTTTAATAAAATTTATAATATTTTCAGGTTCTGCCATTCTTCCTTTACCTTCCAGACCACTTGCTAATTCTCCTGATTCTGCATCTATAATATAATTCCCGAATCTTTTTATTTGTTCAATATTTGCAACAACAGCTGGATGACAATACATATCCAAATCCATTGCTGGTGCCCAAAAAACAGGACATTTTGCGGACAAATAAGTTGTCAATAAAAGATTATCAGCAATACCATTTGCTGCTTTTCCTATAGTGTTTGCCGTAGCTGGAGCAACAACCATTGCATCAGCCCAAAGACCGAGATTTACATGACTATTCCAATCGCCGTTTACAGGATTATAAAATTCTATAAACACTGGATTTTTAGACAATGTTGAAAGTGTCAACGGATTAATAAAATGTTTAGCAAAAGGTGTCATTAACACACGAACCGATGCTCCTTCTTTTATCAATAATCTAACAAGAATAGCCGCTTTGTATGCAGCTATTCCTCCTGTAATACCAACTATTATGTTTTTATTTTTCATCATAACATCTTTAAAGTGAAGATATTCATATATTCAATTATTTTAATTCCTTCTTTTAATAGATGTTTTTCTTTCTAATAGTTCCTGAGCGGCAATTAATACTGGTTTTGGTTGTTTCTCGTAATATTGCGATACTTCAATTTGTTCTCTATTTTCAAATATTTCTTCGAGGTTGTCTGTGTATGATGCAAATTCTTTTAATTTGTTATTTAACTCCTCTTTTATCTCAAGACTTATTTGATTTGCCCTTTTAGACATAATATCAATTGCTTCATAAATATTATCAACATCTAATTGAAAATCAGCAATATCTCTTGTTATTGTATTATAGGCTGCATTTGTTTTTTTGTAGTTCATTTTATTTATAATTTTATAATATTAAATTATTAATTATTAATTTTTTTCAATTTTCTTTTTACTTTATTTAATATATCATCTGCTTCTTTTTTATATTTTGTTTCAGGAAATTTACTCTTCAATTTTTTATATGCTTTATTTACTTTGTTGTATCTTTCTTTTTGCTTGGCATCTATGCTGTTGTTTGCATAAAGATAATGAGATTTTACTATATAAAACAAAATATCTTCACGGTACTTAGAATCTGGAAAATCTTTTGCACTGTTACTAAGTGCCAATGTTGCTGCTCTATAATAGCCAATATCGTAATATAATATAGCATTTTCGTAAGATTTTTTTTCCAGTTTTGTTCTTAATTTATCTACAATTTCGTTACATTCTTTAATTTTAGGACTGTTTGTATATTTTGTTATAAACAATTCAAACTCCTGCAATGCTGTATATGTTGCCGACTGGTCTAATTTTGATTTAGGGGCATCAAGATAATAACAATAAGCACTCATATATTGTGCTTCTTCTGCAAGGTCTCCTTTGGGATAAGTTTCAACAAATTTCCTAAAATAATATCCAGCAAGTATATAATCATTCATGTGATAATTTGAATATGCCAACTTGAATAGTACCTCCTCACCTATTTTTGTTCCTTTTGACAACAACACTATATCATCATATAAGAGGAATGCTTTAGCATATTTCTCATTTTCATAATATTCTTGTGCGGCTTTAAATTTAGCATTTACATCTTTTGATTTACGCAATTTTGAATATTTACATCCAGACGAAATAAATATAAACAAAAAAAAGCCAACAATAATAACTAATATCGATTTTTTTACCATGTGGCAAAATTATAAATAATTAATAAATTAACAACTAATAATGATAAAATATAAATTTTTTAGTTTAAATTATATTAAATTTTTGAGACAAAAAAAAACAGTAGTAAAAAAGTAAAGTGAAATATTCGTAAATTAAAATTTAACAGTTTGTAAATCAATAATATTGTTCATTTTAAAAAAAACAAAGTTTTTTTCTAAAAATATTATTAATAATTTTTGGCATGTTTCATAATTAGTTTACACTAAAAAAGGTTCTTTTTGTGTAAAA
>JAOZMB010000043.1:25803-26161 GCA_029934515.1 Bacteroidales bacterium | reverse complement strand
TTTTGCATATCTTATTTTAAGTTATTTTTATTTTGGTTTTAATATTTTACAAGTAAAGAACTATAACAGCTGTTACAAATTATTTTTTTTCATTTTCGAAATTAATCCATTTTACTGTAATTTTTGCGTTCTTAGTTTTTTTGCATCGTTCACAAAAAAATTCTTTTGCTACTTCTGTTCGTTCATATATAAATTTTCCGTTTTTTGTTTTTGCAGTTCTTCGGATTTGTTTTTTTGCACAAAGTTGTAATCTTGCCAAGCCGGGCGATGAGTGCAACAAAAAAAAAGCCTCGCCTACGGCTTCGTTTTTTTTTTGTTGCACTCATCGGTAACTTGTTGGTGGCGTTGCCTTATTTTT
>JAOZMB010000043.1:0-25793 GCA_029934515.1 Bacteroidales bacterium | reverse complement strand
ACTCGGAAAACCACTCAAAATAAGGCAATGACAACCAACAAAATGTTAGCAACTTTATACATTTATTTTTCGTCTTGCTTTTGCTTCTTTTGTTTTATTTCCATAATAATCATATTCGCCTTTATGAATGCCCCTTTTGTTAAATAATTCAAACCTACCATTTTCAGTATCAATAGATATATACAATTTTTGACGACCAGAACCTGCACAATAAATCGTTCTGCCAGAGTTTTTGCTACTTATACTATTATCATACTTCCAGTAATTAATTGTTGCAACTATTTTTGAAAATCTTTTATCTATTGGAATTCTATTTTCAGGACTTAACTGTATTCTTAATTTGAAATACTTGTCTAATTCTATGATTTCATTTATATTATTTTCCAAAGGAAATAAATTGCTATTTGGATTTCTGTTTACATTAATCGCCCAATTTAATGGATAATCATTTATTCGGTGAGTTTCTTTTCCAAAAATACAATCCATAAACATATTGGTATCAAAAATATTGCACACATTGATTTGGTCAGTTGCATTTTTCATAACAGGAATAAATTCAATAGATGAAAATATTGGATTATAAAATGATATGATTTTATAATCTCTTTCGTAGGCTTCTGCAATCGAATAATTACACGTTTTTGTAGTAACAGAGGACTTATAAATAGCTGTGCAATCATGATGTGGATTTATGTTCCAGAAAGGTTCGCTCATAGTATATTTTACAAGATATGATTTCAATTTTCTAAATATTTCAGCTTCAATTCCAGTAAGTCTATTTCTTTGATTTATTATTTGTTGCAGACTATCCGTTGATGTTACCATTATAGAAAAAAGATTACTAATCTTTAAAATATGAATTTCGTATAATCTATAATAATTTACTTTTTCAACTATTTTAAATATTGGTAATGTATATTTTGCGGTCTTATTAGCAAAATCACTAATATCTGCAAAACCACGTAATGATAATTCATTGATTATAATATCCATAATATTAAAGATTTAAAAATTCGTCTAAATCATCATCAAATTGGTCAAATAATAATTTTTGATAATTTTCAATACCACCTAAATTATTTAATTTTATTTCTGTATATTTACTTTGGGATTTTTCATTATCCATTACAAAAAAATGAAATTTGAGTAATGCTTTATCAATAGAGTTTATTAGTGTTTCATCTTTTGAATATTTGTTAACAGCTTTTCTAAATCCATTAAAAATATGGTCGCTGTGTGTTTCAATAATTAACTGAATACCTGCTTTTGCAACAAAGACAAAAAACTCGCTTAAAACAGATTGTGCTTTGGGGTGCAAATGAATTTCTGGATTTTCTATGATAATTAAATCATTGGGTTTCGCAAATAAACAAGAAATTAAAACACTAATCATATAACTAATACCAGAACCAATGTTTTTAGGTCTTACAAAGTAATTCGTAGAATTGTAAGAATACTCTGTCATGATATTATCTGTTCTATCAATTGATGTCGTTTTAATGTATGTATTTAATATTTTTTTTAGCCAATAATTTACATTATGTTCAAGTGTTTGGATTTTATCAACTAACAATAATTGATTTATTGGTTTATCTTTATTCTTTTCAAAATAATCGAAAATAAATTGAGCATTTGACCCAATCTCATCAAAATCATCGTAACTTTTTGAATATAGGTTTTCATAACCAATTCTATTTGCAGGTATGTATTTTATCTGTTTGCTTTTAAAATTGAATTTATTATTAATTAAATCAGAATGATTTTGAAATAAAACACCATTTTCACTAAACGAAAATTCTGTAATTTCATCTTCTGCTGAAATTCTAAGAGAAAATGTTTTGGCATTCTTTATATAATTTGCCACTTCCTTAAAATTACCCAATGAAACATATTTACCATTTAAAGGTGAACTTCCTTTATTTGTAATATTATGAACTATTAATAAAATTGATTGAATAATTGACGATTTACCTGAAGAATTTGTGCCTACAAGTAGATTTAGATTTGAAAATTTAATTTCAAGCTCATCAAAGCACTTAAAATTTTTTAAAAGTAATTTTTGTAACATTTTAGTATTTTTTAAATTGTTCAATTAATTTGTATCTGTAAATGAGATTTTTAATAGAATTATTATGAACTGATTTAACAAATCTATTATTATTTTTCAGGTCTGCATAAATTGATTTTGCTTTATTTTCATCAAATTGAATTATATTAGTGATATTACAAAAAGTTTCAAATAATACAGTATTAAAGTAGCTATAATCATGAGGTATTACACCTTTACCTTGAATATTAAAACAATCTTTACCTAAAATATTAACCGTTCTTTCTAAACTATTATTGAAGGCATTGTATAATTCATTATAAAGATGCTGATTTTCATAAATGTAACGTATAGTTTTATTTAATAATTCATTTGAACTGTCAAATTCAAATTTTTTGATATGTAACCAAATATATAATGCAAAATATTTCAAAATGATTTCTTCGTCTTTCCCCCTTTGAAATCTGTTTTTATTCCTTGTAATTTCAACAAAAATAGGCAAGTTTTTGCATTCTTTTAATAAATCAATTGCTTTTCCACGATAAATTGACCGTCTTAATTCATGTTCATTTGCTTTCCTTCCTTTTGTGTTTAATAAAATAAAAATATCAGTAATCAATTCATAAGGAATTGGTGGTCTTAGAATATAACATATTAATGTGTAATTTTCAAATAGGTATTGATATCTGCTATCTATTTCTATAAATTTCTTTTTATTATAATCTTGAAAATAATAAGATTTATTTAATTCAAATTTATTATCTATAAAATTAAATATAGTTTGCAGTCTTTGTTTTCCATCAATTATTTGATATTTTCCTATTTCATCTTGGTATAAATAAATCAAGGGTAAAGGAATATTTCTAAGAATTGTTTCAATAAGTTCAACTTGCTCCTTATTTTTCCATAAAAAGTCACGACTGAAATCATTTTCAAGAAGTAAATCTCCTGAATTATACATTTTATACAAAGTCCAAATAGTGTAATTTCTGATTTCGTATCTTATGTCAGAATTGTGTGTCATTTTGTTTTTTTTCTATTATATCAATATTTGTTTTTTTATGTTGTTGCTAACTGGTGTCATTACGTACCTCAAGGTGTGTAATGACAACCATTAATTATTGATTTGCAAATATTACATTTATTTTTTAATAAATAAAATAAATTCCTATTTTATTTCTATGGCAGACGCATCAAAAATAAATCATAATTGATTATAAATATGTTCTGTTTTTAAAGCACTATTTTGAAAATAGTAATTTCTTGATTTTTCAGCATTTAAATATTTTGATGTGTTTGCCTTAATAATATTATATTATTGTAATAATAACTGTTATTTTGGTAATAAATTAAATCTTATACTAAAACCAAATTTAGCATTTGAAGTTCTATAAGATGTTGATACTTTCGGCGTGTTAATTACTTGGTCGTAAAAAACTCTAATAGTTACACTGTTGTTAATATCATAATCAGCATTTATTTTTAAAGACAGGTTCGATTGTCCCGCAGATAATTGGTCATCAGCTTCCTGTAATCTTCTTATAACTGAGAGATTATCACGGTAAGTAAAATCAGCTCTAATATTCAGGTCGCTTTTTACAGGTTGCTGGCTTTCACCAATTTTAATCGGAATAACAAGGTTTGGTATTTTGTATCCAAGTCCCACTGTATATTCCTCGTTTTGCATTTCCAAAATCTGATTATTAGCAAAACTTAGAGCAATGCTTCTTGCTTTTTTGTATTCCAATTTTGTTGAAATATCATTATTCCAAGTCATATCAATACCAATTAAAGGCACAAATTTTTCATCAATTATTACTCCTTGTATCTGAAATTCTGGAATAAAAAATGTGCTTGTTTCATTTTGTTCATATCGTGCATAACTGAACCCTAAATGTTGTTGTTGTTCGAAATCGAAATCTGGATTTGTTGCAAATGAACCAACATTATAACTCGACCTATATCCGTGATTTATAATAATTCTTTTGAATATTTTTTTTATTGCTTCATAACTTGTTAAACCATCATATTTTAATCTCCAATTTGGAAGAGGGATTTTAGGAAAAGGATTCGTTCCTGCTCCGTCTGCATCACTGCCCGAATATGCGGCAAGGAATGCTGGAATAAGTACCTCCTGCGAATTAGGACTGTATCCGTCTGGGAAACTATTTACCAATTGGCTCATTGTCGAGTCAATAACAAAATTATTAAGTTGATTAGGGTCGTAGCCACTTCCAGATACATTACGCTCATCAGCAAGTTGTTGTGCTATTATAATTCTGTTTTCCAAAAAATTATCATAAGCTTTTGAAGAATATGTTGAGTTATCCATTCCCCAAAAAGCAGTTCGTATTGCAAGAAACGACATAGAAAATGTTCCTTCAATTTTTTTGTTCTCTGCTCTGAACTCGCCGTCTCTTGACACCCAAAATTCGTTATATGTTTTACCAAGTCTTCTGTCAGCAGAGATATCAATTTTTAGACCTTTTATTGGTTTCAACGAAGCCTTAAAATTATATGCAACTTCATTATTTCTAATTATTGGTGCATTGACAAGTGTGTCGTCTGATATCCATCCGCTTTCGGCTGCAAGTCTGCCAAAATCAGGGTCTTGTTCTCCCATAACAAATCTCCAACCTGGTGCCGACCAGTTATTATCCATTCCGAAGAACTTTGTTTCTGGTATATATCCGGGAACACCAGTTGAGTTTTTTTCAGAATAAGTAAGCGAAACATTTCTTATACCCATCAGTGCATACAAAGTGTAATCTGCAATTATTCTCAACGGATTGTCTTTATCTTCTATCTTTCCTTCTACAATAATTGTAACATTTTTAATTGTCGTATCTGGCGTAAATGCTATCTTATTTTCACTAATAACTTCCGTAGTTCCGATAATTTCTTTACCGCTTCCATCAGTTGCTTTGACTTTTATGCTATTTTTTGTTTTTAAATTATGTGTTATTTTTTTTGCTCTGTCCTTTTTTAGTTTTAAATTTTCTTCTTTATATTGAATATCTTTATATTTTTTCTTTTTACTTTTGTTCCTTTTTTTCATTTTATCGTCAACTTTTTTCAAAAATTTTATTTTCCTATAAACTTTACTCAAATTAAGTTGACCCGTTAATTGTAAATTTTGAGCATTTCTGACGCTATTTCCAAGTTTTATTGTATCAGCCGTAATTGGCCCTCTTGTCCAGAAGTAATCAGCAGAGTATCTTGCATTTGCAGATGTCCAACCTAGCAATGGTAATTTACTTATTGGTATGCTCCACGTTCCTGTAATTTTTTGATTAAAATCAGTTGTTCTTCCGAAATTTTTTATATTATTCCATAATGTGTCTCTTTTTTCTTCATAAAATGTATCGTCTTCGTCAATTTTCCCATACGGTTCATCTACCCATGCGTTGTTTGTTGCGCTGTAAGTAAATTTTAGGTCTCTTGTAAGACTGTAACGCAAATCATAAGACCTTTGCCATGTAAATTGTTTATCAAATGTAGGATCCATTTCTACGTCTGGTGTTTCTATATTTCTCAATTGAATTTCGTGATATTTTTTTCTCATATCATTTCTAAACGAAATCATAGAAGGCGTTAAATAGAAATTAAAATCTTTAATAATTCTTAATGGTTTATATCTTAGGAATTTAATTTTTTTGAACGGGGCTATATTCTTCGGCGAATTATTAAAATTATAAGCAATTGCACCAGAATGTTCTGTTAGAAGATTATGATGCGTATTTATATTTTGCATAAAAATTTCGTTGTAACCGTAGCTTGTCGAGAAGTTTGATATATGGAATAATGATTTTCCTCTTTTTTTCTTTTTTTTAGATTTTTTTGTATTTTTTGTATTTATATTTTTTTTCAGTTTGTCAGTTTTCTTATTTTTTTCTGTATTTCCTCTTATTTGTAAATTTGTTACATTTATACTTCTTCTTCTGATATAATCTCGCGAAATACTGATGATTGAGTCTTTTTCAGAAGATGTAAGATTTGGGTCTGAAAGAGTTGTTGATAACAATATATCAGGGTCTAATGGATTGTATTGTGGGTCGCTGAAACTTTCAGAATATCCCATAAATAATGGTATTCTCACGCCGTATTTGTGTGGAAAAAATTTTCCTAATGCGAAGTTAGAAGAAAAATCATAACCGTAGTCTGTTGATTTTTGTCTTTCGCTTACTTTTTTTTCAAGACTTCCAAAACCAGGAGTGCTGATGTCTCCTGCAATTGCTATTGTAGAGAAGTCGGCAAAACGCGCCGATAATCTTGCCTGAGATGCCCATCCGCCTTGTTCGTTAAATTCGCTTAAACGTAACTCGTCTAACCATATTTCAACTGTTTTTGGTAATCCGTCATCGTCCTGAATATTTTTTTCCATACTTCTATTTCTTATTCCTATCATTATTGTTCTGATATTACTAAGATTTGGATTTCCAGTTACACTTGTTCTTTTACCTTCATTGCTATATTCCGAATATTCCGATGTTATTTGTAACAAAGAACCTGGTTCTCTCATCTTACTATTTCTTCTTTGTTTTACAGCCTGAAAAATTTCAAATTCAATATCTAACATATTTTCCTCAGGCCAAACTTTCAAACGGTCTGCATTGTCTTCGTTTATATAATAACCCTTTTCTGTTACTTTTAACGGAATTTCGTATTCATAATAATTTTCTGTGTAGTCCGACCCCATTCTAATAAAAGCACAAATATCATCGTTTTCTAATATTTCATCATCAATAGCTTCTGCATGAATATACATTTGTAATTTTTTAAACTGTCTTACATCGAGAGTTGTGTTTTTGTAAGCTGCTCTTGCGTCTCCATCGTCGAGGTCGAAAACTCGCAGAACAATTGATTGTTCATTAAGTTCGCGTGTTGTTGGTTGGTTTATAGATATTTCTCGTGTAATACCTGGCGGTAGGACATAATTTACTGGTTCTCTGTATGAATTTTCTTCTATATTTACAGCCGAAACATCAAATGCTGCATCTGTTATTTGTCCACCGTTTCCTTCGTTTCCTGCGAGTAGCGAAGCTTTGTATTTTCGCCATTCACCTCTTACAAGTTCTAATTCAGCAAACCTGAGAACAACCTCCTCGTCCCAGTCTTTTAGGAACATTCTCGCAAATCTTATTGATTTAAAATCCTGAATCGAACCTACAACTTTCTCAATATCATCTAATGGAATTTTATAATGATACCATTTAATTTCTTCTGTTTCATCGTTTTTCAATTTTACACTACTCTTTTTTACATCTGTAATATAATTTTTTCCTACCTCCATTTCATCAGGAGCAATATGAATTTTATATTGAAAATAAGTTTCTGTTTCGCTGAGTGTATAATCTTTGTTTATATCTTCCATGTCTGGTGTTTGTTGTCCTGTTTCACCTGAAATAGAAGAGTTGTTTTCGGAGTTGTTAAAATGTTTATATCTGTCAAGTATAGTAGCCTGTTCGCTATCGTATTCTGCGGCTTTAAAAAATATATAATTGTCATTCGAAGGGTCTTCTGTTGCTTTTTCATAAGCGTTAGAACCAGTAGAATATTTTTGTGAAATTTCCTGTAAATAGTCAGAGAAGAAAGTATTTTCATCTTCATCAGACAAACCATCCAGCCCGACATCTTGTAACAGTCTGGCATCAGCTGGGTCTATCGCAAAACCTTCTGTAATTCTCGGTAATAGTGGAATACGTCCCCAACTTGTTGTTTCTACATCTGTTATATCCGCAGATGTTGGAAGTCCGTTTTCAAAAGCTTGTCGCGAATCTCTTAATATGTCCTCAGATATATTACCAAAATTAAAATATAAATTACCTCCTGTTTGGTCTGGATTATACGTAAACGGATCCATCATCCAAAATTCTATAAACTCAATATTTACCTCTTCGAAATCATTTGTTACGAGGTCTCTCATAACTCCAGCCCATCTTGTTTCTGGATTTTTAAGACTTCCATCTGCTTCTATTCCAGCAGAAATTCCAGCTTCACCGTTTACATCGTAGTTATAAGGTCCTTTTTCGGTAGGATAATATGCAAGATTAAGAACCTGTAAAACTGGCGGAATACCATGGATTGGGTCTCTGTTAGGAAAAAGTTCTTGTTCGTAAACTTCTCTTACACGATGGTCAGATTGGTCATCTACTGTAATATGACCAGGTGTTGAGCCTGAATTTCTAAGGAAGTCAGTATTTACGTTATACCATGCAAGTTTTGCACGATTAAAACCATATGTTATCGAGTCTGATAAATCTCCTTCTGGAAACAGTTCTGGTTGATTTTGCGGTGTGCTTGCTATTTTCCATGATATTACAGATTTAAGGTCTATTGTTGTTTTTGTGCCTTCAAAATCGTCAATATGCGCAAAACCTGTTTCACCAATAACATCAGGGTGTCCGGGAATTAACTGTGCAAATTCTCCTGTGAAATCGATTGAAGATTTTTCTTTTGTTTCAATAAATGGTATTTTGTCGACCATTTTTGTCATGAATGGTACTTCTTGGTTCAGGTTCAAATCTAAACCCCATATTGTGTTTGCGATAGGTTCGTTTCCTATATTTATTTTTTTTGTGAGAGGTTTTTGATTTAAATGTAATAGAGTAGCTCCGATATTTATATTTTCACTTACACGATAATCGAGGTGTGTTCCAAGAAAAGTTTTTGTTCCTATATTAAACATAGAATTATTTTCAAGCGAAATTTTAATAGGTGTTCCCGATTCCAATAATCCGTGATTTAATATTGTAACACGTCCCAGATTATAATCAACTGTATAATCAGTATTTTCCACAAGTTCTCTTCCTCCTGCTGTAACTTTTACCGAGCCTTGCGGTACGTTCATAGCGTTAAGATTAATTTCCGAACCTCCCGCCGAACGATACGAACCTTTTATAAAGAATTTATTTTTTTCGGCAGCCTGTCTCGCCTGACTTTGTGTTTGGTCGTAAAGTTCCTGAAATACATATTGTTCTGCAATTCTATTTAGTTCTGGGTCAACACTTCCTCCTGTTATTTTTTCTCTTAAATGTTCTCCAAAAGGTTCAAGCACTGGAAAATAAATTTTTCCATTTGTAGCATTAATTGTAACAGTATTAATAAAATCAAAAAAACCATCAGCCCCTGGTTCGTTGTTTTTATTCAAATTATCGAGTCCCATAACTCTCAAAAGTATCTCTCCGTTAATATTTCCTTCTGATATATAATTAATTGAATTACCGTTCTTATCGTCCCTATACATAACATTAAGAACAAAATCTTCACTATTAACCTGATAAGCATTTATTGAATAAACATTTTTCATCATCAAGTCCCACAATGGCAATTCCGTTGACAACATGGTTGGTTTCATTAATTTTAAGAACATTGCCTCTGGTGGTGCTGGTGTTTCATTTGAAAATTCACCTACTCTGTATGTTTTGCCTCCCGCTGTATATTCAAAAGCAACCGCCAAAACTTCGTCATTGTTAAGCGATGAGTTTAATGATATATATCCAAGCGATGAACTAAAAGTAAATTCAGATTGTGTTAAAAGTCTGGCGTTTTGGACTTTTTCGTAATCTTCGCCAGCATTAAATTCTGGTATTGTTGATAATAATGCACTTGCATTGTTTATATTTCTGATTCCAGCATATTCTGTATTCATTGCCGAATACAAACTGTTTGTTTCGTTATCTGGATATGTACCAGTTGCAGAAAAGAAATTTGAATTTAAATATTCCTGAGATTCTGCAAGGTCTGTAAACGCTATAATATTTCTGGAATTTTCAAAATTTCCGCTTCTATTCGTTACCCATACCTCTACTCGTGTAATATTTACATTTGTTCTTATTACTGGTAAACTTTTCAGTGCTTCGTTGTATCTATCTCTAAAATAGTGAGCAAGGAAAAAGTGTCTTCCTGCTTCATAATCATCAGCTGTAATTTCAAAAGGCGTTGTCATTGCGCCACCTTCTATTTCAATAGTTTGTATTTCACTTTTTTGTTGTGAGACGACACTTGTTACCGAAAGTTTTCCGAATTTAAGTTCTGTTTTTAAACCAAACAAACTATGACTTCCAGTTATTAACGTTCCCGATAATGGCAACGAAACATTACCTGCTTCGATTTTTTGTATTATATCATCTTCTTCGCCCTCGTATGCAAGTTTTACATTATTTTCAAATTCAAAAGTAGCTTCTGTATCATAATTAATTCCGAGATTCATTTTGTCTCCAATTTTTCCGTTTACTCCCATTTTGATTTTCATATCAAAATCAAAAGTAACTGTTCTCTGCAAATTTTCGGCTAATGCTGGGTTCTCAACTTTCGATGTATTTATACCAAAAATCAGTTCTGCATTTCCCTGCGGTTTAATACTAATTACATTACTTCCAAAAATTTTATCGAAACCTTTTATTGGAACAACAAGTTTTGCATTAATTAGTTTATCTATCATTCCAGCATCTCCTTCTTTTGTAGATTCTAATGCTGAACGCTCCATCCAATATTCTTTTGTTGAGCGTTTTAGTTCGTAATCCAAATATTCATCAAAAGACATATAATGAGGATTACGATAGTTCATTTCTCCTATTTTATCATAAAAAATAAACTTCCCCGTTTTGGGATTATACTCTACTTTCGACTCAACATTGGAAGGTTTATTCAAATGTAATGGCGATGAGGAGTTGTAGAATGAAGGTATATTTTTATAATCATCAAAAGGATACCTCAAAGAATCATCATCAATAGTGTCTTTAATTCCGGGAAGTTCAGGAGAAAAAACTGGACTGCCATTTTTTTGGTTCGTAAATGAACTAAAAATAAAACCAAAGAACAACAAAAACATCGCTCCATGCATAAAATAACTTAGATTTTTTTTCACAATTAAATATATATGTTTTGTTATTAAATAAGTAGAGTTTTTTCATAGGCAAAATTATCTTAATTACTTGCAATAGAATAATAGGAACACAGAAGAACACTGATTATATTGATTTTCACAGATTTATAAATATAGATAAAAAGTTTTTATAAATTCTTCAAAGCCTTTTTTACAGTACTTTCTACATCAAAATCAGGGTTTTCATTTAATACCACAGTAATAATTTTTTCTACCGATTTTTTCTGAAAGCCAAGCATAACAAGTGCAGCAAGCGCTTCTTCTTTTATTTTATTATCAGAGTTAGATATTTTTTTGCTTTCTACTTCTGTTTTTCCTATTTTATCTTTCAAATCAATTATTATTCTTTTAGCAGTTTTTATACCTATCCCTTTTACGCTTTTTAGAAGTGTTTCATTTTCATTCAAAACAGCTTCTTTTATTTCACCAGGTCCGAGAGAAGAAAGCATTATAAGTGCTGTATTCGTTCCTACTCCTGAAACCAAAATTAATAATTTGAATATCTCTCGTTCACTTTTTTCTGCAAATCCATACATTGTATGCGAATCGTCTCGAATTATTTGATGTATAAAAACCGTATATTTTTTCTCGTCTTTAATTTTTGAAAACGTGTTAAGCGAAATATTAAAAAAATAACCTATTCCGCCTGTCTCAATTACAAGAAATGATGGTTTTATTTCTACTATTTTACCTGAAATATATTCGTACATTTTTTTATAAATATTTTTAAGTAACTACAAAATTATATAATTATAGAACAATTGTATTGAAAATCAATATATTAAAAGAATACAAAAGCAAAAAAAAGTTGCATGATTACTTTTAAATTATGAAAATTAAAAATTAAAAAATACAAAATTAGAAAAAGAAATATAAAAATTACAAATTTAATGCTAAATCAATTAATTTACACGTCCTAATTATTTCTTTTTTTGTAATTGTTAACGGCGGAGCTATTCTGAAATAATTATCTGCAAAAAGAAACCAATCTGTAATAAAACCAACTTTTAGACCATTTTGTATAAATTTTTCAACAGCTTTACTGTCCTCTAATTCTATCGAATAAAATAGTCCTTTTCCTCTTATAGATTTTATTTTTTTATTTTTTAGATTTTCAATAAAAATTTTTCCTTTATTATTGACAGTTTTGATTATTTTTTTATCCAGAATAAATTTAAGACTTGCATAAGCGGCGGCAGTCGAAACGGGATGACCTCCAAAAGTTGTTATATGTCCTAAGACGGGATTATTTGTAAGAGAACTCATCACTTTTCTATTTGCAACAAATGCCCCAATTGGCATACCTCCTCCCATAGCTTTTGCGATTGTAATAATATCTGGAACAATTTTATACTGTTCAAAACCAAACAAACTGCCTGTTCTTCCGAAACCCGTTTGTACTTCGTCAATAATAAGCAATGTTCCTGTTTGATTGCATCTGGCTCTTAGATTGTTGATAAATTCATAATTGCCTACAACTATTCCAGCTTCCGATTGAACTACTTCTGTTACTACGGCAGCGGTTTTTTTTGTTATTTTATTTAACTCTGAATTTTTATTAAAATCTATAAACTTTATATCGGGCAAGAGCGGACGGAACGCCTGAGTAAAATATTCATCGCTCATCAGACTTAATGCGCCGTGTGTGCTTCCGTGATATGAATTTCTAAATGCAATAATTTCACTTCGTCCAGTATATCTTTTGGCAAGTTTCATTGCACCTTCGACAGCCTCGCTTCCAGAGTTAACAAAATAAACAGAATTAAGTTTTTTTGGAAGATTTTTTGTCAATAATTTGGCAAATTTAATCTGTGGAATTTGAATATATTCGCCGTAAACCATTAAGTGCATATATTTCTTAATTTGTTTTTTTATGGCTTTAACAACTCTCGGATGCAAATGACCTATATTGCTAACCGAAACACCTGATATCAAATCAATATACTCTTTCCCATCTGTATCGTATATATAAATACCTTTTGCTCTTTCTACTTCAATACCAAGTGGACAGGGCGATGTCTGACCTACATAATTTAAAAAAAGTTGACGCTGTGTTATCATTTTTTGAATTTTTATATTAATTAAAATTATTACTCTACTTTGTTCATAAATTTGCTGATAATAAGTTCTGGTCTTTTTATTGTCTTTCTCAACCAATAAAGCATAAGTTCGTTTTGTTCTGTCTCTGATAGTTTATAATTTAATTTTGAGTTTCTTAGTCTCCAACTTAAATGATGCAAACAAATCGCCGCCGACACCGATATATTAAAACTTTCTGTAAATCCGAACATATCTATTTTCAAAAATTCATCTGCATTTTCCATTGCCGTTCTTGTTAGACCGGGCATTTCCGAGCCAAACATCAAAGCAAATTTTCCTTTATTTATATCAAATTCATTTAAACAAACATCGTTTCCATGTGGTGTTGTTGCAATTATTCTATATCCTTGTTCTTTAAGTTTCTTTATTGTCGAGATTGTATTTTCTTTTTTTTCATTATATCTATACAAATTTAACCATTTTGATGCTCCTCGTACTACATCTGGATTTATTCTATATTCATTTTTGTTTTCGATAATGTGTACGTCCTGAATACCAAAACAATCGCATGAACGCAGAACAGCACTTGCATTTTGTGGTTGAAAAATATCTTCCAATACAACGGTGATATATTTTGTTCTATTTTTTACTGTTTTGTTGAGCAAATCAAATCTTCTTTCTTTAATAAATTTGCCTAAATATTGAATTAAATCTTTTTGCATATAAAAACATTAATTAAGATTTCATAATAATAATTAAAAATAAAATTTTCATATTATGAAATTAGCAAAATATTTTTGCCAAATTACTGTCGGTTTGACTTAAAGTCGCACCGACAGTTTATATATATAAAATAAAAAAAATTATACTAATATCTATAATGTTCTGGTTTATAAGGACCGTTCACAGGAATTCCAACATAATCAGATTGTTCTTTTGTAAGAACTGTAAGTTTAGCTCCTACATGTTTGAGATGCAATCTTGCTACTTCTTCGTCTAAATATTTCGGGAGCCTATATACACCTATTTCATAATTTTTTGTCCATAAATCAATTTGTGCAAGTACTTGATTTGTAAACGAATTACTCATTACAAAAGACGGATGTCCAGTTGCATTTCCAAGATTTACTAATCTACCTTCCGATAAAAGAATTATTGAATGTCCGTCAGGAAATACCCATTGGTCGACTTGCGGTTTTATTCTTATTCTTTTAATATTAGGATAATTTTCAAGTTTTTCGACTTGTATTTCGTTATCAAAATGTCCGATATTACAAACAATTGCTTTATCTTTCATCTTCTCCATGTGTTCGATTGTAATAACATCTTTATTTCCTGTTGTTGTTACATATATATCAGCATCAGGCAACATATCTTCTATTGTTTTTACCGCCAAACCTTCCATTGCAGCCTGTAAAGCACAGATTGGGTCTATTTCGCTTATTGTTACTCTTGCGCCATAACCGGTCATCGATTTTACAGAACCTTTTCCAACATCACCGTATCCGCAAATAAGAACCCTTTTCCCAGCAAGCATTATATCAGTTGCTCTTTTTATTCCATCAGCAAGCGATTCACGACAACCATAAGTATTATCAAATTTTGATTTTGTTACCGAATCATTTACATTTATTGCTGGAAATAATAATTTATCATTTTCCAAAAGTTGATATAAACGATGAACACCAGTTGTTGTCTCTTCTGATACTCCTTTTAATTTTTTAATAGCTTTTTTCCATATTCCAGGAGTCTCCGAGATACTTTCTTTTATCATTTTAAAAAGCTCTTGTTCTTCTAATGTATCATAGGAAACATTTAAAATAGAAGCATCGCATTCGGCTTGATAACCTTTGAGTACCATCATAGTTGCATCTCCACCGTCGTCAACAATTAGGTCTGGCGACTCATTGTTTGGAAATTTAAGAGCCTGATATGTACACCACCAATATTCTTCTATCGTTTCGCCTTTCCAAGCAAATACCGGTACGCCAGTCTTTGCAATAGCCGCAGCCGCATGGTCTTGTGTAGAGAAAATATTGCAACTTGCCCAGCGGACATCTGCGCCAAGTTCGGTAAGTGTCTCAATAAGAACAGCTGTTTGAATTGTCATGTGTAACGAACCAGTTATTTTCGCACCTTCCAAAGGTTTACTTTTACCATATTTTTTTCTCAATGCCATTAATCCGGGCATCTCATGTTCGGCAAGTAATATCTCTTTCCTGCCCCAATCAGCAAGACTTAAATCTTTTACTCGGTAATCTGTTGTGTTTGTCATAAAAAGTTTATCTGTTTTTTTATTATAGAAAATGAAACTTTGAATAATATTTTTTTGCAAAAAACTGAATTTTAAATAACTTTGGCAAATTTTTTACATTAGAATTGCAAATCATCGATTATCTAACAGTTTTTTTATATATAAAAATGAGCTTTATAATAATAAAATATTTTATTGTGGCAGTGGTATTATTCTTATTTTTTAATTTTTTAAGATTTTTGATACCCGTAATTATAAAAAGAAATAACAACAAGAAAATCTTGTTGAAATATTTGCCTATAACAGAACTGTCATTTTGGCTTTTATTTTTCATTTGGGTCTTCCAGTCATTTTTGTCAATAAACCAATATTTCGCAATTGGAATTCTTGTTGTTTTGATTTCATCTTTGGTATGGTCGAGTTGGTATATTTTTAGAGATTATATTGCTGGAATAATGATAAAAACAGATTCGGAAATTAATATAAAAGAAACTATTACAATTTCGGAAATTACCGGACGTGTTGTTAAATTTCAATTTAGAACTTTGAAAATAGAAACGGAAAGTGGACAAATTGTAAATATTCCTTATACACATATATTAAACGAAAAAGTTATAAAATCAGACAGAACAGATACAATATCTGGATATACATTCGAACTTATTGTAAAGAAAAACGACGAACTAAGAATAATTATCAACAAAATAGAAAAAACAATTATGCACTTGCCATGGTCGTCATTAAAAAAGAACCCAGTAATTAAACCAATCATGGAAAATGAAAAAACATATACACTTGAACTAACTGTTTATTCATTGAAAAAGAATTTTTTTTATAATATTGAGAACTATTTAAAATCTAATTATCAATCATAAACAAATATTGCGTTGTCTAATTATTGGCAAAATTTTGTTTCTTTAATTTTTTTCGTGACCATATTGTGCTTAAAATCAGACCAGATATAATATGCCATATACCCCATGTTGCAGCAATAAAAGCTACACCGCCATATCCTTCTGGAAATATTTGATTATTGAAAATTAGAACAAGAGCAATTCCAGAGTTTTGTATTCCTGTTTCTATTGTTATTGTTCTTGTGTTGTAAGATTGCAAACGAACAATTTTTGAAGCGGAATAACCGAGCAAAAAAGCAATAAGATTATGAAATAAAACAATAGGAATTATTAGCCAAATATATTTTATAAAATATTGAAAATTACTTATCACAGCGCCTATAATAAAACCAAAAAATGCAACTACTGAAATAATTTTTACAGTTTTAAGAATTTTTTTTGTTATTACTGGGTATTTATGCGAGAACCAAAGACCAGCAATAAGCGGAACACCCATCAGAAGCATAACTGTTTTTAGTACACCTATCAACGGAATTTCTATAGGATTTTCAAGGGTAAATGTATCGAGGTACATATTTCCCCAGAAAGTAAAATTTAGTGGAGTTATAATTATAGATGAAATATCTGCTATGGTTGTAAGACTAACCGACAGAGCAACATTTCCTTTGGCAAGCGATGTTATAAAATTTGAGACATTACCGCCAGGACAAGACGCAACAAGCAACATACCAAGCGAAACCGAGACAGGCAAATTAAATGTAATAACTATAAAAAATGTTACAGCGGGAAGCAAAATAAACTGCGAAACAACTCCAGTAATAATAGATTTAGGGAAACGTATTAAATTGCGAAAATCATTAATTTTAATTCCAAGTGCTACACCGAACATAATAAAAGCTATGGTTATGTTCATTATCATAAGTCCGGATTCATTGAAATTAAGTTTTATTTCGTCAAGGTTTAGTAGTTCGTTGTAATATTCTTGTAGCATAAATTTGAAAGTTTAAGATAAAATTAATAATAAATATTAAAATTAATTATGATAGATATACTGAGTTTATATTTACAAAAACAAATCAAAATCATTAAAGATAATTTACTTATTGCGACAAAAAATTTTGATGTAGATGCGATACACGATTTTAGGGTCGGCGTAAAAAAAGTTAAGGCATTATATCTTTTTGCCGATGATTTGTCAAACAATTCGCTTAATGTAAAAAAAAAATTATCTGCATTACGAAAATTGTTTAAAACAACAGGAAATCTTAGAGATATTCAAGTACAAATAGAGCTTCTTTGTAAATACAAAAAAAAATTAAATATAGAATTGTCAGATTTTAATGATTATTTTCACGAGAAAGAAAAATATTTCGAGAGAAAAAGTGACCATGCAATTAAAAATTTTAAACTCTCTGAATTAGACAAATTACAAACAAAATATGATGAATATTTGTCAAAACAAAAAGAAGATAAAATTTTTAATAAAGCATTTGAAATAATCAATAAAAGATATTCTAATTTGATAATTTTATCTCAACATTTTTCTAATATTGATGATATTCATAAATTAAGAATAAGATTAAAAGAATTTATTCACATCTTCGCTTCGTTAAACAAAGATAAGAAATTATTTTCCAAAATACCTGTTGCTTACATCGAACTAAAAAGAATTGGTGAAATACTCGGTACATGGCACGATAAAATTGTATTTAAAGAATACATAGACGACTTTATGAAGAAATATACAAAAAAATATAAATCAAAAAAAGATAATTATAATAAACTTCTTAAGAAAATAATAAAAGATATTGATAATGATTTATCTGAACTTGACAATAAACTAAAAGAAGTTAAAATAATTGACAATGAATAATTCTACATTCTACATTTTCAATTTTACATTATATTTTTCCCACAGTAAATTTATCTTTGTGAAATCCTTCCATGTCTTTGTATAAATATTTTATTGCTTTTATATCTTTTTTTAGGTTGTCTGTCGGTTTGAATTCTCCAATAAAGCCGACTTCTTTTTTTTTGAAATCAATAAAACACATGTATATAGGAACATTTGCAGCGACCGCTATTCTGTAAAATCCAGATTTCCAATTAGGGTTTCTCGCTCTTGTTCCTTCTGGTGTAATTGCGAGAATAAATTTTTCGTTACAATCAAAATAATTAACCATCTGTTCCATAACATTTTTGCCTTTTTTTCTGTCAATAGGTACGCCTCCCCAACCGCGAATGATAGCACCTAACGGGAAAAAAAAGAACTCTTTTTTAACTATTATATGCGGTATCATTCCGATAGCCCAGTTATAACATTTACCATAAAAAACATCTATAATACTCGTATGCGGCGCAATCATTAAAACATATCTAGGCACCTTTGGTACTTCTCCCACTATCTTAAAACCAAGCAATTTAAGCATTGTACTTCCGAACGTTTTTTTTAAACTCATAAAATACTAATTTTTTAATTTTTAAATAAAAGTTTTCTCGTCTAAATCTTTATACCCACAATAGCAATATCATCTCTTTGTATTTCAGAACCTTGATGCTCATCTAATTTGTTTTCAAGAATAAGTTTTTGCTCTGTTAGTTCTTCTTCTGCAATTTCTTTTAGCAATTTAGTTAGATTCCGAGTTCCGAATTTTTTAATTTTTTCATTATTCTGGTCAACATATCCGTCTGTTGTAAGATATATCATATCACCTTTTTCAAGTATTGTTCTTTTCTTAGTAAAATTAAACTTCTGAAAATATTTTCCTCCAACAGTTTTTCTATCTCCTTTAACTGTAATTAGTTCTTTTGTTTCTTTTTCATAAATAAATAGAGGTCGTTTTGCACCTGTAAAACTTATTATTGTTTCATCGTCTTCAGCTTCAAGCCTGCACAATACTACGTCCATTCCGTCTCTATTATCAGTTTTATCTTGGTTTAAATTTTTCTTAATACTTTTATTCAGTTCTTCGAGTATCATATCTGTTTCGTAAATTCCTCTTTCGTTAACAATTTCATTTAGTAAACGATTTCCTATCATACTCATAAAGGCTCCTGGAACTCCGTGTCCCGTACAATCCACTACTGCAATAAATGTCAAATATCCAGCAACAGTAAACCAATAAAAATCGCCAGATACTATATCTTTTGGACGGTAAACCACAAAGTTATTAAAAATATTATTTAATTCATCATTCTCTGGCAACATAGCTCGTTGTATAGTCCTTGCATATCTCAGACTAGCCTGAATTTCATTATGTTGCGTGATAAATTCTTTTTCAACATTTTTTATTTTACTGATATCAGAATCAATAATAATTAAACCTTCTATGTCTCCATTTTTATTCAAAATCGGTGTAACAGTAGAATGTATCCAGATATATTTTTTATTTTTTGTTAGTATTTCCAACTCGTATTCAGTACTCTTTTTTTTCTCGTAACATTCAGTAATACGTTTTTTTATAAATTCTGGTGTGTGTTCTCCAATAATATTTTTACTTATATTGTTCACAAGCTCATCGTAACCATAACCAAATATTTTCTTAAAAGCATGGTTTACCCATTCAAAATTTCCGTCTTTATCTGTAATAATAATAGCATTGTCTGTTTTGTTTACAATTATTGAGAGTCTTTCTAACTCTTTGTTTGCGAGTTTGAGTTTTTCTTTTTGTTCGTTCAATTCAGAGTTTTTATTTTGAATTTCTATTGTTCTGTCAGATATTTTTTTATCAAATTCTTTCTTTAATTTTATTATTCTCTTTCTGTTAAATTTAATTAAAAACAATATCATTGAAATAGATATCAATAAATAGAAAAAGTAAATCAAATATCCATTGTCATAAACAATGTCAAATATTTGTACAATTAAAATAATTATTTTCATGTAAAATGTTTTAACTATCACATCAAATATAAATAATTTTTTGAATAAAACAATTATAAAATAAAAAAAACTTTGAATTAGTAATAGAATATTATTGTCAATTACCAAAGAGCTTATGTTTTGTAAGAGCAAAATCAACTGTTATTTTCAGTAGATTTCTGTTAAGAGGTTTTGTTAAAAAACCATAAGTATTTTTAAGTATTGCGTTCTTTAAAGTATCATCATCACTGTCTCCTGTTACATAAATTACAGGAAGATTAAACTTTTCATCGAGTGTCCGTGCAATTTCTATTCCACTTTTATCGCCATCAAGATGAATATCCATTAAAACGATATCAGGCATACTTATTTCACACAACGAAATTGCATCACAGCATGTCTTTACTGTACCTATATGTTCATAACCTATTTCTTTGATAAACATCTCAAAAATAGTGCATAACATCTTATCATCTTCAATTATTAAAACTTTTTTTGCATTCATTTTTTATTATTTTATGGAAGCGATTTATGATTTATTTTTACTCTATATTTTATGTAATTTTTTTTGCAAATAAACATTAATTAATAATTTTATAAAATTAATAACATAATTTATACCAGAAAATAATTTTTTGATTAATTTTGTATATATATTCAAATTAATATTTAAAACATATAATTTTTTAAGTGTTTCACAACTTTCTATCTTGTAAAATCAGAAAATAAAATTATTGATAGAAATCAGAAAAGAGGAAAGATGACATTGAAAATTGAAAGGTAATATTTCAAATAGTGCTAATTATCAAAACAAAAAAAGCACATACAAATTTGTTTTATTTTATGAAAAATAAATTATTAAATAGAATGTAATTTTTTTTATTGTTATATAGAAGATGATGAGCAAGCCTCAAAACAAGCCTCAACCAACACCTCAACAGCTACTTCTACAATTATTTCGGCACATGCTTCTCCGCCATAACGAATACATTCTTCGTTGTAGTCGTATGAACTTGCATAAATTATAACAACAACACCAGCTGTTACAAGGATACCACCTGCGACAATCAAAACAAGTGGACTTCTATCTAACTCTGATTTTGTAATCTCCAAAATAACAGCTATTGGACCTAATAAAAAACTTTGTAATGTTGTAGGTATTCCAGTCTTTGCATCGTCAGACCTTCTTACAAGTTCGAACTCATTTTGCAATTTGATTGTTTTATTTATCAGTATTTTATTGGCTTTCAAATTGTGTAAACTCTCGTCATTGTTTAAATAATTTTCTTCAAACTTATCAAGAACTTCGAATTCTTTTTCTATTGATTCAATATCAATATCAAAAGGGTCTTCGGCAGAGAACGAAAATAATGATAAGAAAATAAAAATCGAAAGAAATAGTTTTTGTTTCATTTTGTATGTTTTTAAGTTTAATTTATGAGATTTACCATTTTAATTGCAGTTATTGCTGCTTCATCTCCTTTGTTTCCTAATTTTCCTCCAGCACGAGCTTTTGCTTGCTCTATGTTATCGGTTGTTAGAACACCAAAAATTACTGGAATTTTATAGTCTAAATTTAATTGGGTTATACCTTGTGTAACACCTTGACAGATATAAGTAAAATGCGGAGTTTCGCCTTGTATTACACATCCAAGAACAATAATCGCATCAACTTTTGTATTTTTAATCATCGAGCTTGCTCCGAATGTAAGCTCGAAAGTTCCCGGAACATTTAAACTGATAATATCTTTTTTGTTTACGCCATGTTTTATCAAAGTGTTGTATGCTCCATTGTATAAAGCTCCTGTTATTTCGTTGTTCCATTCAGCTTTTACAATTCCGAAACGAATATTTTTTGCATAGGATATTAAACTTGAATCGTATTCTGAAAGATTTTTTGTTGCCATAAAAAGTTTATTATGAATTATTTAATTACGATAAATTTTTCTCTGTAAATATCAAAATTGTTTGTTTTTATTGTCAAAAAATAAATTCCATTTCGTAGGTTTGAAGTATTTATTTTATTTTCTTGTAAATTATTTCTTCTCAATACTTCTTTTCCATGTATTGTATTAATTACAATTGATATTTTATTATTTTTTGTTTGTTCTGGTATTTTGAAATTTAAAATATCGTTTACAGGATTTGGAAAAAGTGTTATTTTTTGTTTTGTATTTTCAATATTTTCAATATCAACATAATAAGTACCAAAAACGGGACGTATCATAATAGAGCCTTTTATGTTCGATTGAATCCATTCGCCAGAGTTGTTATAATACAAATTTTGATTAGAAATTCTGTTACGGTCAAATCCTATGTTAAGCATATCATCTGTTGTTTGTGTCCAGCCCACAAAAAAAGTATCATCAAGTGCTACGGGTTCTTCTAATTCATAGATATGAAATTTATTTAATTGATTTTCGTATTCTGGTCGCACACCAGCAAGTGTATATATCGGCTCCGATTCGGGCAAACCGTCATCACCCTGTAACCATACATTTAACCAAAAATATTTAGAACTTGCATTGTTCAAAGTTTTTACAAAATACATTCTTACTGCTTCAAGTTCATCAGCTTTTTCTGGATAAAATTTATATGCAATAGAACCAAACGCTGTTCCCGCACCGTACAAACCGTATGCCGCTTCTGCTGTTCCGTCATCGTAGGCATAACAGTCAAAAAAGTTTTGTTTGTATCTAACTGTATTATTTTGAACTGAATCATTTGCATTTGTAAAAATATCTGCACTAAATTCAAAAGATGCAAAGTCATCTGAATTTTCAGGAAAATCAAAAATATTATTAATATCAAGATATGTTTGATAATCAGGCGGCGGATTATATGTTCCTCCTTCAAGACGTTGTGTTTCCGAATTTCCAGAAATATCTTTAATATAAAAATTTAAACTATCTATCGGTATAACCTGATTACTATTGTTTCTGAACGAAGCATTAAAATTATCTTTCAATGTATTCTTTCCGATTTGTTTGTAATGGCTCCACGGCATAGCCTCATAATTTTTCAGAAGAGAAGTCAGCGACATGTTAAAAGCAATATCTTGATAAATATCATTTTCGTTTCTGTTTTTGTTAAGATAAACATAATCAATATGCCAGTGGTCGCAATTTCCTGCAAGGCTTGGATAAATATCTGAACCGAGTGTAATATAATTTTTAAATCTAAACTTGAAACCTTCTTTTAAATATTTATTTTCTGATATTTGAATAATTACAAATTCAAAATTAGTATCAAAACCTCCTTCCGCAAACCAAACCCGATTCCAAGTGTCGTTATCTGGCGCATAAAATTCGAGTATAAGCGAGTCGCCAGTCTCTGGTGCATCGCCCAAACCCTGAGGACGAAAATAAAAACTTAAATATATAGTATTATCATCTGGATAGTTAAGATTTATTGATTTTGATGTCAGTTTGTCTGCAATTAAAGGTATCTCGTAATCTGCTCCTTCGTAAAACGAACCAGTTGAATCAATTGCATCAAAAGTAGCAACTCCAATAGAACGAGTATTTGTTTCTTGGTCGTCACTGTCAAAAGGTATATAATTATTGTTAATATATACTTTTGCATCTTCCCAAAGTTCTTGATTTGGAAATACATGAGAATCTGAAAAATCATCCCAAAAAGGTAATTGTAAAATATCGTCCTTTGAATTGTTACTCTTATTAAAATATTCAGGATTGTTGGTTAAAAACTTTTTTATTATCGGATTATCCGAAAGATTAGACAACTGTTCTTGCGCATTTAATTCTGTCGTAAAAAACAGAACTGCTATTAAATATAAAAAATATTTCATTTTTAGAGTTTTGAAGTTGTGAAATTTTTTAAGTTATTAAAAAATTAATAAATCGTATCGCCGAGCATACTTAAATAAATATCAATTTCTTCACCTTGTTTTATTGGAACATTTACAACAGGATATTGTTTATTAATTTTTGCATTTAAAGAGTCTTGCGAAGAAATAATTGTCTCATCATAAACAATTTCACCTATGTTTAACATTTTATCGCCCATTTCTTGCAGTGCCTCACTTTTTGTTAGACCAATAAGCATCGGAGTTACTATTTCTTCCATATCTTCCGACCTTCCAAGTACGAGTATAATTTTCGAGCCTCTTTCTATATCAGCTCCTGCTCTTATTGGTTTTCCATTTAAACGCTGTTCTAATACAACATTATCATATTCCGATGGCATGTATTCTAACTTTTCAATTCTTAGACCATAAGTTTCGATATCTGCTTTTGCCTGAATAAATGTCATATCTTTAAAATCTGGCATCTTAATCATTCCGGGTTTTAAAGATTTTATTGTAACAAAAATATGTCTATTTTTTTTAACTTTAAAATCTCTTAGTGGATTTTGATTAATAACAGTACCTCTTTTTTTGCCCTGTGCATCATATACAGAGTCTATTATTTTTACTTTTACACCTACTTCGTCTGCCAAAATTTCGGCTTCTTTTATTGTAAGTCCTGTAAAATCTGGCACCGATAAAGCTTGTCCATGATTTGTAAAAAAATCTAAAAACCATATTGCAATAATAGGAGAAAGAACTATTATTGCAATACTTGCACTTAAATGTTTCACACTTTTTTTATCAAAAATATTTTTAATAAATTTTATGTGATGAGAGGATACAATTTTTTCTTTAAATGACATTTTTTTTAGAATTTAATATTATATAAACTGTTGACGTAGTTTTTAAGCTACACCAACAGTAATTTATTTCTCAACTTTGTGTGTGTAGCCAAACAATGCAATTACGGTGCAAAGTTAAAAAAAAAATTATAAATTACTTAATTTATTAATAATACCGGGAAAAAAGTTCTCAATAGAATTTACAACATTGGACATAAACAGTTTTACAGCTATTGAAAGTAAAATAACTCCGAATATTTTACGTAATATTGCTATTCCTGTTTGACCGAGTAGTTTTTCAATGATTCTTGTTGTCTTCAGAACAATAAATACAATAATAATGTTAAGAATAAGTGCTATCAGAATATCTATGTGTGCATATTCAGCTCTTAATGACAGCAGAGTAGTTATTGAACCAGCTCCTGCAACTATCGGAAATGCAATAGGAACTATTGATGCGCCTTCATTGGCTGTGCTTTTAAAAAATTCAATACCAAGTATCATTTCAAGTGAAAGAAAAAATAAAATAAAAGAACCTGCAATTGCAAAAGATGAAATATCTACCCCAAAGACTCCCAAAATAGCCTCGCCAACGAACAAAAACAAAACTAAAATAATTAAAGAAACTATTGAAACCTTAAGCGCTTCAATTTTATTTCCTTTTGATTTAATATCAATTATAATCGGTATTGAACCGACTATATCAATCACGGCAAACAATACCATGAAAACCGAAAAAATATCTACAATATTAATTTCCATTTTTTTTGAATTATTAGATTATTTAGTTAATAAAATTATAAAAAATATACGTTTCTTATTAATAATCAAACATATACAATTGTTATTTTATAACAACCAACAGCTTGATTTTTAAAAAGCGTGCAAAAGTGATAAAGTTTTTTTTATTAACAAGTTTTTTTTCATTTTTTTTCACTCTGTAAATAATCTATTGATAAATAAAAAAAATGGCAAAAATTAATTTTCAATGTTTAAGTGTGGATTTCGCCTGCAAATTCTTGTGAGATAGCTTTTAAATTGAATATTGAATATTTTTCATCCTTTTGTAAGGCTACTTAATTACTAAGTAATCGTTAAAAAATAACTTATGATTTGTTTTTTGTAAAATATTTATTATCATGTGTAAACCAATTCGTAATTCATAATTTATAATTCGTAATTTCCTAAGTTACGTT
>JAOZMB010000042.1 GCA_029934515.1 Bacteroidales bacterium | reverse complement strand
TGTTGTATTTTCATCAAGAATAATATCATTGTTAATTTTATCTATTTTCAGTTTTATTTTTGGTGTTTCTTTTGGATTTTTATTTTTTATAATTTGCAATTTCATTAATTCTTTACCAAAAGTTACTCACTTAAATAAATTTTCGTAAAATGGCAAAAGATGGAACTCACGTTTTAAATTCAATTTGTATATTTAATACCACAAAGATATAATTTTGTATTGTTTTATTTATACCACAAAATTAGATATTTTATACAAAAAATGTTTTATTTTTCTTAAAATAACTTTAAAATTTAATTTTTATTTGGATTGTCTATATGAAGTATAACTTTATGATTAATAATGTTATTTATCTGGGCAGTTTTCGCAATTTTGTATTATAAATTATAATATATTTTAAATAAATATTTAGTTTAAAAAAATATTTTTAGAAAAATACATCATCGTTTCCAAAGAATATTTCATTTCCTTCAGAAGAGTATTCGTTAATATCTTCTAAGTCATCTGGTTCAGGGATTGTTATAGTAAATAATGAACCTTTGTATCTGGCACTTTCAATTTCAATTTCTCCACCGAATAATACCAAGAAAGCTTTTACAATTGATAGCCCTAATCCGTGTCCTCTGTTGAGTGAGTTTATTCCTGTGTCTAATCTTGTAAATCTGTCAAAAATAACTTTTTTATTTTTATCTGAGATACCTATTCCGTAATCTCTGACCGATATAACTAAGCTATTATTTACACTTTTTATATCAATTTCAACGTCTGCACCTTTGCTAAAATTTATTGCATTGCTTAATAAATTTGACATTATAAGTCTCAGCTTTTCTGTATCTGTTTTAAAATAAAAAATTCCGTTTTCGTTCAGTTCTTTATGTGTAAATTTCACTTTAAGTTTTTTCGATTTTAAATCATTTTCAAAATCATCAATAACTCCTTGTACTACCTGAATAACATCAACATTTGATATTTGCGGATAAACATGTCCAGCTTCAATTTCAGCAGCGGCAAAAATATTTTTGAATTGAAAATCAAGGTTATGAGCTTCAATAAAAATAAGTTTTGCCATATATTTTACTTTATTCCAGTCGTTTTCTTTAATTTCAAGAATAATTCTTGATAGTCCGAGAACAGATGCAAAAGGATTAATAATTTCATTATTAATATTTGCAATAAAATTACTTTTTAATTGTTCCGATCCGTGTAACTTTTTATTTACTTCTTTCAATTCTTCAGTTAAAGATTGCAATTCTTCAATTGCCTTTTTCTTTTCCGAGAATCGTTTTTTTAATTCTTGTATTAAAACCTCGTCTGTAATTTCTATATTATTCATATTCTAATTAATTTTTCTAAAAATTGTAGGTTGTATATGTTCTAACGGGACATCTATTCCAGTAATGGATTCAGAGTGTCCGAAAAAGAACCAACCACCTATTTTTAAATTGTTACACAATTTATTTATTACTTTTTCCTGATTTTCACGGTCGAAATAAATTAAAACATTTCGACAAAAAATTATATCAAATTTTTCGCGTACTTTATAATCATTGTCCATAAAATTTAATCTTTTGTATCTTACTTTGTTTCTTAATGAAGGTACAATCCTGATAAGTTTTTTTGACTTATCTTTACTTTTCAATAAATATTTTCTTTTTAGGTCAATATTAATTACATCAACTCTTTCTTCCGAATAAATAGCGTCTCTTGCTATTTTTAGGGCATGTGTCGATATATCTGTTCCAAAAATACTGAAATCGAAATAAAAATTATTCCTTATAAATTCACTTAATACAATTGCTATTGTGTAAGGTTCTTCGCCTGTTGAACATCCTGCACTCCAGACTTTAATATATTTATCATTTTTATTTGTCAAATATTTTTTTAGTAGCGTTTTTTTCATGAATTCAAAATGAGCTGGTTCTCTAAAAAAATCTGTTTTATTTGTCGAAACGGCATCTATCATATTAATAATTTCATCGTTTCCCGCTGGACTAAAAACAAATTTAATATATTTTTCATAAGAAGTTATTCCAAGTATCCTTAGCCTTTTTTGTAATCTGCTTTGAAGCATAATTCGTTTAGCCTTTGGCATTTTTATACCATAATTATCTTGGATAAATTCACTTAATATTTTAAAGTTTTCGTCATTTAGTCTTGCTTCAAAAATTTCATTTAATTTTTTTCCTGTTATTTTTATATTATGTTTCAAATTTTATTGTTTTATTTGTTTAATTCTGAATATTTTTTTGTTTGTCAGTAATGTGCAAATAACATTTTTTTGTTCTTGTTCGGATATTTATTCTGGGCTGTTTTCCTTATTTAATGTTCTAAATATTTTATGAATACCTTGTTTTCCTGTTTGTTGCAGTTTGGATTTATTAAACAGATAAGCAAAACTTTTATTTTTTCATTGGCGATATAATTTTCTATTGTTTTTCTAGTAAAATCAAATACATCTTATTGCAAATAATATTTCTTTTAGAGTCATTATTTTTTCTTTAAAACATTTCAAAATCATCATCGCTTGTGTCTTTTCCTAAGTCAAACATGAATCCTTCTTTTGATTTATTTTTACCAATTGTATTTTTATCAATTGTATCAATTGTATCAAATTCTGGAATTGCATCAAATTCTGGAATTATATTATTTTTTTGTTCTTCTTCTTTATTAAATTTTTCAGGTTCTTTTAATTTTTCAATATTATCTATAGTTTCGTTTTCTTTATCGTCTATTTTGAGTTTAAAAAATATAATATTCTCTGTTAGAATTGTAGTTTGATTTGCAAGGTCTTGTGAACTTGAAGCCATTTCTTCTGCAATTGCAGCGTTCTTTTGAGTAATTTTATTTAATTGTTCGATACCGCTTAGAACTTGTTCTACACCATTTTTTTGTTCTCTGCTCGATACGACTATTTGTTTTATCATATCTGATGAGTTTTCCATTTTCTTTACAATTTCTGTTAATTGCATATTTGCTTTCTCCGAGATTGATACACCCGATGAAATTGCTTCTCTTATTTCAAAAGCCGCTTTTCTGCTGTCTTCGGCAAGTTGTCTTATTTCTCTTGCAATAACAGCAAATCCTTTTCCGTATTCTCCAGCGCTTGCTGCTTCCACCGATGCGTTTAGTGCGAGTATATTTGTTTGTTTTGCAATATCATTTATAAAACCGAGTTTTTCTTCTATATTTTCCATCAATTCGGCTGTTTTTTTCACACTTTTGCTACCTTCGTAAATTGAAACCGATGCAAAATAAATTTCTTTTTCTGTTATTTTTGCATTTTCAACATTTTGTTCAATATTTGCAGACATCTCTTCCATCGATGCTGATACTTCTTCAACCGAAGCAGCCTGTTCAGATGCTCCTTGTGAGACATCTTGTGAAGTATTTTTTAAATCGTTACTTGCCCCAGTCATATTTTTATTTGAGTCTTTTACAATAATAAGAACATTACGAATTTTTTCAAAAGTTTTATTTATTTGATTGACAAGCAAGCCAAATTCATCTTTGCCTGAAAATTTAATACTATTAGACAAGTTCCCTTCTGAGATATCTATAAGCTCTTTGTTTATTGTTAATATTGGCTTACTAATAAATTTTTTCGTTGAAATTATTATAGCTATAAAAATAATAATAAAAGTTAATATAAGATTTATTAACATTCTATTACGCGCACTGTAAGCATTTTCTTTAATTTTATCTAAATTATGTGTATAACATGCTACTGCAATAACACTATTTTCTGCATCATAAATTGGAAACACAAACAAGCCAGTATTTTCAACAATTGTATGATGCTTTTTTGTTAATCCTGTTGTTAGTATTTCTTCGTCTATCACGCCAATGCTTTCTTTTTTTGCTTGTACAACAAATGTATATTCTCCGATTTTTGGGTTATTTTGCAATTTCCAAGCCAATCTTGCTTTTTTTTCTGGTAAAAAGAAATAAATGTTTTGATTTTCTTTTAATGCAATATCTTTTATAATTTTATCAAAATAAAAGAAAGATTCAACAGAACCTACATAATTATCATTGTCAAATATTGGAGCTATTCCTCTGATAACGAGTCCTCCTTTTCCTACTTCTATTCCTTTTACAGGTTCATGTGTTTCGCTGATTTTCAAGATTGTATTTCTGAACGAGCTTAAATCATCGCCTCCAGCACCGTTACCTTCTGCTCGCCATATTCTCCAGAAGCTTTTTGCTGGCGGTTTATGAAAATGAATTCTTAAATCTTCGCCAACTTCACTGTGTTCTCTAATAATATCAAATTGATTTGATAAATTTTTCCTCAGAAAATCTCTCCCCAGCGAATCGTTCTCAAATCTATAAGCTTGTTTTACAATATCTAAATCAGTAAAACTCAATGCAATATCCAAACCTCTATTTGAAGTTTGGATGATATGAGAATTAATATTTTCAATTATCTGAAGACCGTTTGTTTTCGATTCTTTTCTAATTCTTTTGTCAACAATACTTGATACCACAATGAGAATGGTAGTTATAGACAATATAATTATTACAAGTATCGAAAGTATAATTTTTTGTGATATATTAAATTTCATTTATTTATGTTTTAAGTTATCGTGGCATTATATTGTAAAATATTTGTATCTTCTATATTTTGTAGAAAAAATCAACAATGATTTTATGTTTTAAAAAATGTTATTGATTCATTTAAATAGTTTGCATACTTAGCTAATATTTTTGATTGTTCAGCCATTTGAAATGCTTCATTTGTATTCTGCTGAATTATTTGGTTCAGATTATTTACAGCATTATTAACCTGTATTGCACCAACATTTTGTTCTTTGCTTGATACCGAGATATAATTTACAAGTTCAGATGTTTTTAAAATACTTGGAACAATTGCTTTCAGTAAAGCTGATGTTTTTTGTGAAATAGATAGACTTTTTTCAGACATTTCTTTAATTTCAAAGGCAAGTATTTTTGATTTATCTGCTAGTCTATTAATATCTCTTGCCACAATAGCAAATCCTTTTCCGTACTGTTCTGCATGTGATGCTTCAATTGCTGTGTTTAATGACAAGATATTTGTTTGAAATGCTATTTCATCAATTATTATTATTTTTTCTGCTATTTGTTCCATTAGCTTTGTAGCAAGTATTGCATTTTTTTCGGATATTTTAATATTTTTTGCAGAGTTGTCAGCAATAAGAGCAGTTTTGTTTGCATTGTTTGTGTTCTGTTCGATAACAGCTGACATTTCTTGTATTGAAGCTGCCACTTCTTCTGCCGAACTTGCCTGAATATTGTTTCCTTCTGATACTTTGTAAGAGCTTGTTTTCAGGTAGTTACTATTTTTCTTTACAACTGTTACTGTTTCTTTGACTTTGCTAATCATCTTTTTTAAATTAGCAACCATATATTCAAGGTTTCTTACAAGTTCATTAATTTCATCGTTTCTGTCTTTAATAAAAATATTTGCTGTTAGGTCTCCTTCTGCTATTTTTTTTGCAAAATCTACACTTTTTATTATTGGTCTAACGATTGAATTTGCAATTATTATAATAAAAAATATTGTTATAATAAGTCCGACAATTCCTATCAAAGAAGCGAAAAATACTGTTTCTTTTGCTTCTTTTACAAGTTCACTCATCGGAACAGCAACAGCAAGCGACCATGGTTTTATATCACCTCCAAACTTTACTGGGACAAAACTTACATAATATTTTTCATCGTCTTTATTATCATCAATAAAAGAGATACTTTTTCCTTGTTTTATCAGCTTATCTATTTCAAATTGTATTACAGTATTTTTTTGTATATCACCGATAAATTTTCCTACCAATGCACTGTCAGTATGCACTACATAAGTTCCGCTGTTCGACAGAAGAAAAGCATTAAGTCCCATTACAGGTTTAATTTTAATTATAATATTATTAAGTCTTTCCAAAGAAATATCTGTTACTGTTAGTCCTATAAACTTATCATTTTTTCTTACAGGTATGCAAATACTTGTCATTAATTTTTTTTTACCTTCGTTAAAATCTCCAAAATATGGGTCTAAAAGTACATCAATATTATTTTTACGAATTTTGTGATATAATCCGTTTTTATCTTCTCCTTTTTTATCAAGAGTAATATCTTCTAACGATAAACTTCCATCTATTTCCCGAAAATAAGTATATCTTTCTCTTCCGTATTTTTTTTTCCAATTTTTATCTAATACAAAAAGTTGTCTGCTGATTCCTATTGATAAAAAATCCAGGTTTTTTGTAGCAACATTTTTTATAATATCAAGATGGAATTTTTTTTGTTTTTCTTTACTTATTTGTTCTGCGGTTTCAAATGTATTTGCAAGTGTTCTTGTTATATGAATTTCACGACTAAGATTTTCAGAAATCATATTTGCATTTTCACGCGCAATTGCATCTATAAACTGTTTGCCGTCATTTATATTTCTGACATACATTTTGTTTATCAAATATCCCATTGTTGTGATATACATTATTCCAATTATGCTAAGAATTGGAAATAGTATTTTATATTTTATACTAATTTTCATTTATTTATTTATCTTTTTATTTCATTACAAATATTAATTAAAGATTGAAAATAAACTGATTATACTGATTTTCACGGGTTTCCAAATTATTTTTAAAGCAATAAAAACCACATAAGAGGTATAATTGCTGTATTTTGTTCAAATTTCAGTTTATCAGTTTTTGCATTTATAATTATACCATACCTATATTTTATTTTACTTTTCGTGATTTGTTTTGTTGGTTTCTTGTTTATACCAACTTCCATTAATATCGGAATATTTTTTGTTTCAATTATAAAATCTGGATTTTTACTTTTTTTATTACTCGAAAAAGATAACAAAGCATCATCAAAAAAGCGTCTTAAATACATAACAACAATATCTTCGTAAAATTTTGCCATATATTCTTTGCCAATAAAATTTTCTATATTAGATATTAATGCGAGCCGAATAGATGGCGACATGAAAAAAGCTTTTTTCATTTTATTTAATTTACTGTCAATTCCGCCGTAAGGATATAGAACATTTAACAATTCAGCTTTTGCCAAAATATCAATTACTTCATTTATTTCATCTTGCGAAATACCAATTACTTGACTTAAAGTTTGCACATTTATTTCGTCAGAAGCGGCGAGACGTAGTAATATTTTTTTTGAATTTAATGGTTTTATATTTTTGCTTATTGTTGGAATATCTTCATATATCACACGGTGATACAAACTGTCTAATTCCGACAAAATAAATTTTTTGTTTTTGTGCAAACTGAACCGTATAATATTATGGTATTTTATATAATTTTCAATTAAAATATCTTTGTCTTCCAGTTTATTATAATAATTTGATATTTCAGCAGATAATTTATTTAGTCTGTTTTCTAATTCTGTAATATTTTTAGAATAGAATAAAGCATTTTTTAAATTTTCTTTCAATTTTCTATTTGAGTCAATATTTTTTGTAATATTAATATATTCAGAGAATTGTAATGGAAATGTATGTAATATTAACATTCTTGTTGCCAAATCAGCTGTTGTTTGCAGGAGTAGTGCTGAGCTTCCTGTTGCTACAATGTATGCACTTCGCATATCTTCGTAAATTATTTTTAATGCTGAGCTCCATTTTGGGTCTATATGTACTTCATCAAAAAGCAATACAGCTTTTTCATAAAAAAATTCTTTATTATTATTTTCAATATACCAAAATATATCAAAAATACTGTAACCTAAATCCATAATTTTTTCTACTTTAAAAAAGTAAATATTATCCATTTTTGCTTTGTTTGCATAATCTACAATTTGCCAGAGCAATGTTGTTTTGCCTGTCCCTCTCAAACCCGATAAAGCTATCATACGCGGTTCTGCTCCGTATGTATAAAAATCATCGTAACATTGCTTCAAATCTTTAAAGTTCTCTCTCTGTTTATATTCTGTATTAAAAATTTGATGTTTTAAATACGATTTTATTTGATTAGTCTTTACTTTGGAATTTTGGAATATTTTTTCTATCTCATTCATTTTATATTTTTTTTAACTGTTTTTATTGTAATAAATATTATTATAAATAATGTTTTTAAAACGTTTCAAAATCATCATCAATTATCTTTTCTGTTTTGTTTTTCTCATTATTTTCTTTTTCTTTTATATCTTTTTCAATATCATCTGTTTCATTTATTTCATTATTTTCTTCTTTTTTATTTTGTTGTTCTTCCTGTTCTTCGTTTGTTTCGTTTGTTTCTTCTTCTTCTCTGAAATATTTTACGGTTGTTGATAATACATTTGAGAGTTCTTTTAATTCTTCTGCACTTATTTCAATATTTTGAAATGCTTGTGTAAATTTTTGAGTTACGTTATCAAGTTGTCTAACAGATTCGTTCATTTGTTCGGCACTATTGTTTTGCTCTATGCTACTTTTATATATCACATTTGTTAGATTTGAAGTTTCTTTAATATCAGGGACTATTTGTTTAGAAATTCTACCTGTTCTTTCGGCTATTTTTATACTTGTTCTTGATATTTTTTCAATTTCGTTAGCTGCGTTTTTACTTTTGTGAGCAAGTTTACGAATTTCATTAGCTACGACGTTGAATCCTTTTCCATATTTTCCTGCTTTCGATGCTTCAATAGCAGCATTTAAAGATAAAATATTTGTTTGGAAAGCAATATCAGAAATTATACCAACTTTTTTTATAATAATTCTTAGTGCTTCTACTGTCTTTTGAACATTTTTATCGTTTACTTCAATTTTGACAGCCGTTTTTTTTGCATTTTTTAATGTTTTTTTTGAAATTTCGGTATTTTGACCAATATTTGCAGTTATATTTTTCATTGAAATCAATACTTTTTCTACTGCTGTTGTTTGTTCTTTTGTTAATTGCGACATTCTATTCGAGTCCGAATTTAAAGAATCACCTGAGTTGCTTATGGCATCTGAAACTTTTATTACATTGTTCATTATTTCAACCATAATGGAGTTCATTTCCATAAAAATATTAGCTATTTTTCCAAATTCATCTTTACGTTCAAGTAGCTCGTTATCTATTTCTATGTCATTTTTTCCTTTTGAAACGATGACAAGAACATCTTCGATTTTTTCAAGTGGCTGTATAATAATTTTTTGCAATATTTTTACTCCAACCGCAACAAATGATATTGCAAACGGTATTCCCCAAATCATGTGAATAAGTCTTACCCCGTTCATTAGTTGAACAAATACTGCAACAAATGCTGCAACACCCGTCATTACAGTACCAATTTTCACCAGAACAGATTCTTTAAATAATAATTTAAAAATCATGTAAGCCATCGGTATTCCAATAAAAAGGACTGAAAAAATAAATATCGAATAACGTAAAAAATCTGACATATCTATTGTATATTTATGATTGTAAATTTATGATTGGATATATATTTATTTTAAGCGAACTTTAAAATTACGAGTAATTTTTTCAAAAGTAAACTTGAACATATTTTTATATAAACCAATATTAAAAAGAAATTGAAAATAATAAGAAACAAGTATATATTTCAATTTTTTTAGTATTATATTTTAATTTCGAGTAGTTCGTCGAGTGTGAATACTTTATTTATATCAAGTAACATAATGAAATCATCTTTAATTTTAAATGTTCCAATTACAAGTTCCGATTTATATTTAGCACCTATATGAGGTGGCGGAGAAATATCTTTGTCAGATATGTCAATAACAGTTCCGGGAGCGTCTACAAGCGCTCCTACATCCGATTGTTCTCCTTCAATATCTATGTTAAAATTAATAATTACAGTATTTTTAGTTATCTTTATTGGACTCATCCCAAACTTCATACGTGTATCAATTACAGGTAAAACAATTCCTCTTACATTTATTACTCCTTTCATATATTCTGGTGAGCGTGGGACTTTTGTTATCGGCAATACTTCAATAATATTTGTTGCCTTTCTGATGTCTGCTGCAAATATTTCATTGCCAAGAACAAATGTTAAATATGTTTGTTTTTCTTTCATTTTTATTTATTGAAAATTTTACGAATTATTAATTACGAATTCTCTGTTGTCCTTTATCTGAAAATTTTGTTATTAGTTTGTTTGTGTCTAGGACAAGTGCAACTGTTCCGTCTCCGAGTATTGTTGCTCCTGCTATCATTTCGTGGTCTTTGTATAATTTTCCTATCGATTTCAAAACAGTTTGATATTCACCTACGACCGAGTCAAATACCAGCCCTACATTTTTATTTTTATATTTTATAGCCAAGAATTTATTTTCTTCTGGATATTCACCAGATATTTCAAATTCTTCTCTCATAAAATAAAATGGTATTTGTTCTCCATCTATAACTGCCACATTTTTTTTAGTTTTTTTTAGTTCGCTGTAAAAAATATCTGTTATTTTTGATATTGCCATTAGTTGTACAATATACAAACTTTCACCGATTTTTACCAGTAAACCGTCTATCATTGCAAGAGTTATAGGTATTTTTAAAGTTATCTTTGTACCTTTGTTCTTCTCAAAATCAATATCAATATCACCTCTTGCTTCGGCGATTTTTCGTTTCAGAATATCCATTCCTACACCTCTTCCAGAGATATCAGAGACTTTATCCGTTGTTGAGAAGCCGGGTGTAAATATCATATTTTTTACGTCTTCTTTACTTAGGACAACATTGAAATTAATTAAACCTCTTTCTACGGCTTTTTTTGTTACTTTATTAATATCTATTCCTTTTCCGTCATCACTTACTTCGATATGAACATTAGAACCAGAATGGTAAGCTCTTAGAAATATTTTACCCTTAGGAGGTTTTCCAAGTGCTATTCTTTCGTTTTCTTTTTCAATTCCGTGGTCTACACAGTTTCGTATAATGTGCATCAAAGGTTCAGTGATTATTTGAAGCAGAGTTTTATCAATTCTTGTATCTGTTCCTTCTGTAACAAATTCAATATTTTTACCAAATCCGGCAGATAGATCTCTAACCAAACGTCTAAAACGAACTATTGTGTTTTCTATTGGAATAAGTGAAATATTAAAAGCATTATCTCTAATTTCTTCTGTAATATTTCCTATATTCTCTGCAATTTCATTTAGTTCTGAGTTATTAATTTTTGTAGAGAATAGCTTTAAACTTGCATGTGCTGATACAAGCTCGCTAACAAGGTTTATATATTGGTCTATTTTTTCGGTAGCAATTCTTATACTTGTTATTTCGCTTTCCTGCTTAAATTTTTTTATTTTATCAGATACTTTTTTTTCTTCATCTACTATATTGTCCACGACAATATCTGTAACAAAACTTTTCAACTTACTAATATCTATCTTTGTTTCTTTCGATAGCGCATCAATAATATTTTTATTGTTTATTATTTTTGTATCTGATATTTTTTGTATTTTCAGTTTACAATCATCTTCGACAAACATAAAAACGTCTTCTATTTCATAAATGTCCAGTGATGTTTGCAGTATAATTTCCCAGTATATATAACAAGTAGAGTAATCATATTTTCCAAGATGTGGGATTTTTTCTGTTCTAGCAAAGACCTTGCATTCGCCGAGTTCATATAAATCATCGACCGTATAAAGCGGATTTGCACCGTTGTCAAATATATCTGAATTTGGTTCAAAAAATATATAATAACTTGCAAATTGTTCTCCGCTTGTAATGGTTGTTTGTTGATTTATTCTTGTATCTGTCTTCTGTTTTTCAGTTCTTCCAGACTTTAAAAATTCTTCAATTTTTCTGTTTAGTTCTTCGTGTTTTTGAACAACTTCTTTCGATTCAGCGATGTTTACATTTAAAAGGTTTCTTAAATGGTCGACAGAATGTAAAGTAATGTCAAGCAATTTTTTTGTTATTTGTTTTTCACTATTTCTAACTTCGTCATAAATATTTTCCATGTTATGAGTAAAGTCAGAGATTTTATCAAAACCAAACATCGCACCACTTCCTTTCAATGAGTGCATAATACGAAATACTTCATTAATAAGCTCTTTATCTTCTGGTCTGTCTTCAAGCGATAGAACCGACTCCTCTAATGCGTTTATTAAATCAGTAGCTTCTTCTATAAACTTTTTTATAAAATTTTCCATTTGCAGGTACCATAAATTATCTTAATACTTTGTTTAATGCTGATAATAATTTAGCTGGGACAAAAGGTTTTATAATCCAGCCTGTTGCGCCGGCATGTTTAGCCTGCATTTTTTTATTTCGTTGTGATTCTGTTGTTAGAAATAAGATTGGTATTCTCCTATAATTAGGGTCGGCACGAACAGATTTAATTAACTCGATACCATTCATATTTGGCATATACAAGTCAGTTATAAGTAAATCTATTATTGTTTTACCATCGAAAAATTTTAACGCATCTCTTCCGTCAATACCAATTAACACATTGTAACCAGCATTTTCAAGAGTGAAATTAACAACTTCTCTTATACTTTCCGAATCATCAACTATTAAAATTGTCTTTGCCATTTTTATTTTTTTATTTTTATTGCTTTATTTTTGTTGATTAATTAAACTTACAAATTTAAGAACTATTTTTTTATTATATTTTCAGTCCTGTTCTTTCAATTACTTTTTTAAATTTGTCTTTTAAATTTATTTTAAATTCGATATTTTTATCATTTGCAATTATTGTTTTTTCTAATGAAATAAGAAATTGAATACCAGGCAAATCAATATCATCAATATCATTTACATTTATTACAAAACTCTGAAATTTATCAATTGCAGGATTTATATCCTTAATTATGTCTTCAACTGTATCTATTGTTAGTTCTCCTGAAATATTTATTTCAACTGAATTTATCTTGTTGTTTAGTTTTATACTCAATTTTTTTTCGGTCTTCATTTTATGTTATTATTTAGTGGATTATATTTTAAAAGAACTCAATATCGTCATCATCGTCATCGTCAATATCCAAATAATCATCGTCCATTGTAACTTGTCCGTGAATATCTCGTTCGCTTTTCATTGTATATTTGTCCTTTATATCTTCCAGATTTTCAATTTTTTGTCCTTTGTTGATGTGTTCGACTCTAATATTATTATATAATTCTCTTAGATTTATAATGATTTCTCCAGCTGATCTTTCATAAAAATCATAATATTTTATATTTTTAATACCAGAGTTTAGTTCGTTTGAGACTATTTTTTCCAACTTTTCTGTTTCAAGTATAATTTCGTAAATTTTACTGTTGTTTGTTCCTGTTATTTTTAAAATATCATTTATATTATTTGAGAAGCTTTTTAATCCATTACTTATTTTCTTTGTGTCTGGTTTTAGCAGGAGTTCTTTGTTTTTTATACAAAATCCGAAATATTTTTGAATATCATTTCTATTTCTTTTCAGTGATTTTAGGACATTTTTGAACTGAATTGTAATGTCATTAACATTGCTAACATTCCTGAAATTTGTTTTTACTTTTTTTAATACCGTATTCAACAAAATATTTAAATCTCTACTTGTTAGTTCAAATTTATTATAATTTATATTGTATATATTTAATTGCATTAAAATACTGTCAATATTGTCTAAAATATCTGTGTTCTCGCTTACAAATTTCTTTATTATAATTTCAATTTCTTTTAATTTAATTTCAATTTCATAAAAATCGTGTTTGCCTTTAATTTCAGTTCTATTTAGACCCGACATTTTAACTGTTTCGTTTGCTAAAATATTAATATCCAAACTAATTTCAACAAATTTTTTGGAAATAATTTTAATTGCATTTTGATACTCATTGTTTGTTCTTATCAATTGAGCTATTTGTAGGTCTGCAATATCTTTTATTTTAAGCATTAGATTAGTAGAAACTTCTGTGTCATTTTGATTTTTTATGATATTTATTTTTTTAATCATATCTCGATGTGCATCGCTTATATGTTCTATTTTTTGTTTTATAATATCGCTGTATTGCAGGTTTATTATAATATTATTAATACTATCTGAGTATCTTTCTTTTATTTTTTTTAGTTCTGGAATTTTCACTTTTCCTTCGTTCAGTTTTTGTTTCAATTTTTTTGTCGCCAAACCAACTCTTTCTTGTATCTTTTCGATATTTATCAGATTATTTTCTATTAGCGTTCCAGTTTTTTCTGATAATTCTTCGAAAGATTTTTTTATTTGCAATACTATTTCATCAAATACGGCGTTCTGTTTTTTCAGTTCTGAAATTATTTTCTGAAACTTCCTAATATCATCGTCGAATATATTATTGTCTAATTCACTTACATATATTAGATTAAATTTAAAACTATTAGTAAGAAAGTTTAATGTAATTACGTTCTGAATAAAATTTCTTGTTGGAATATACATTAAATTCATATATGAAATAATTTGTTCTATTATTTCTGAATTTGTATCGAACCTGCTGTTTGTATTTTTTACACCTGTATAAAAATCATTAGCAAATGTTCTTACTTTCTGTGATAATTCAATGGTATCTTTTCCGGCTTTCATTTCAAACACACTTGTAACATTGTCTGATATTTTCTCTATCCTGTTATATTGTGTTTTCAAATAACCATTAAGCATTATAAAATCTTCTGATGAGCAGTCACTTAGCTCACTCACGCTACTTTCGATATCAGATAAAATCGTAGAAATCTTCTCGAAATCGTTTATATTTTTGAATTCTATTTTTTTTGACATATTATTTTATGATTGTTTTTTATTTGTTATCTATACTGCAAAGTTTATTCCAAATTAAAAAATAAAATATATTCAGATATAATCAAAATAATCTTATTTATTTGGTGCCTTATTAATTTTTATAAATTAGTAAACTATAAATATCAAAATTAGAATTTCCAAAAGTAAAAAAAAAAATTGATATACTAAAAAAAAAAAAAATTTTATAATTTTTTGTTGTAATTTAATACTGAAAAATGAATTTTATTTTTTCCAGTAATTTTTATTGTAAGCCAAATTATCATAATACTTTCTACCAATGATTTTTTTTGTTTTTTTAACAATAATTTTTTTTGTTTTAAGCTCCTCTTGGCTTTCGTAAAGTTGATTTTTAACATTTTTTACGTAATTTTTTTTTATCTTATATTTTATTTCATCCATTACATATTTCCCTTTTGATAGTTTATATGAAACAGAAAAATTATAATCTGTTGATTTTATTTTGTCTTCTTTTGTTTCTTTGTCAAGATACAAATATCTTCCATACTCTGATTGATTTTTAGAAATAATATTTGTAGTGTTGTACAAAACGGCGTAATTTTCTTTTTTTATATATAACTTACCACTATATGAATCGACATAAAAATCGCCAGTATTCAACCAATTTGGGCTTTTACAAGTATAGTTTAATATCCAAACTGAATCACCTTTGTAAACTGTCTCTCTTTCAATAAATATATTAAAATTATTAAGTCGTTCTATATCAAGTATATTACCATCATTGCGAGCTATATCAAATTCTAAAATAGCATCTAAATTTACGAGCTCATCGCTTGTATTTTTCAACTTAAAATTTCGTTTAGATTGCAAGAATTTATATCCAATGTTCTTAAAAGTTTGATAATCATTTGTTCTTGTATATCCTGTTTTGTCGTATTGCATTACAACAAGTTCTCTTTGTTTTGTTTTTTTACTTCTTATTTTTGCTACACTTTTATAATACATCTCGCAGTTATAAGATTTAATTATAAAATTCTTTTTGATACCAGCAGCCGCCTTTTTTACTAAATTGTAAGGATACAATGATTTTTCGGAAACAACAACTTCTTCTATTTCAATAAATTTAGCGTTAAGTTTTATTTTAATATTTTTTTTGCCAATGTTCTGGGCAATATTTAAATGTGTTCCTTCATATCCGACACATGATATTAACAATTTACCGTTCCTTTTTCCTGTTGGAATTGATAGTTCAAAATTTCCTTCGAAATCCGAAACTTGACCAAGAGTTGTTCCTTCTATAGAAATAGTTGAAAAAGGAACAGCTTCACCTGTTTTTTTGTCAGTTATTTTTCCGCTAATTGTCTGCGAAAACAAATTTATATTACCAAAAATTATTAAGGAAATAAATAGAACTTTTCCTGTCAATAAAAATAATTTATTCATAATTTGTAATTTTTTTTACGATATTTAACAATGAAAATTTATATTTGCAAAATTATAAATTTATTATTCATTTAACACTTAAATTATATTTTTTATGAAAAAAATTATAATATTTCCGATTTTAATACTTTTAATGGTTGTTGCATGTGTTCCAAAAAAAAAATATGATGCACTAAACAAACAAAAAAAGAAGTCAATAGATTCCTTAGCAAAGGTTTTAAAAAAATCAAAAAAAGATTGTGAGAAGATGAGATATACATTTACTTCTGATGCTAAGTATAAAAAAAGTATTATTGATTCATTAGATTTGGAAGTAAACAGACTCACGGATAATACAACAACATTAAAAACATCGCTAAGAGACGCAATAAAAGAATATGAAACAGAAAAAAATCAACTTGTTTCTTATGAAGATAAATTAAATCAAAAATCAAAACTTGTCGATTCTCTAACAAACTCACTGAAAGAAAAACAAAAAAGATTAGCCGAATTAGAAGAAATGATTGAGAGAAATAAAGCCGAAGCAAACAAGTTAAAAGATATTATAAACGAAGCACTCAACACTTTCGACAAATCAGAACTAAATGTTTATCTAAAAGATGGAAAAGTTTATATAGCAATGGAAGAGAAACTTTTGTTTAAATCTGGAAGCTCCAAAATTGATAAAAGAGGAAAAGAAGCTGTGAAAAAACTTGGTAATATTTTGGCAAAAAACAAGGGAACTGAAATACTTATAGAAGGTCATACTGATAATGTAGGCTCTGCTGATTTAAATTGGAAACTGAGCGCAGAACGAGCTTTATCTATTGTAAATATTTTACAAAAAAACAAAAAAATAGACCCCAAAAGAATAACGGCATCAGGAAGAGGAATGTACAAACCAGTAGCAGATAATTCAAACAAAAAGGGAAAACAGAAAAATCGAAGAATTGAAATCATACTTGTTCCAAAACTAAGTTCGTTATACGAAATGATGAACGAGAAATAAAAAAATATGAAATTTATAATCTTATTTTCATTAACATTTACATTGTCATGTACAATTTTTGCACAATGGACACAGCAAAACTCAAATACGAATCAGGATTTTTGGGGAGTTAGTTTTGCAAACGAAGATACTGGATTTGCTGGCGGCGGTCCTTGGCAATTTACATCATCGTGTGTGGTGGCAAGAACAAACAACGGTGGTGAAGAATGGGAAATTATACAACCTTTCTCATCAGCTTCTTGCATTTTTGGAATCACAGCTTTAAACGAGGATACTGTTTTTGCGGTCGGTTGTAATGCCGCATCTTACTACGGACTTATTCTAAAAAGTATCGATGGAGGCGATAATTGGACAGTTACAAACAAATCAAATACTTACGGATTTTATTGTGTTGAGTTCCCTATAAATGAAGTTGGATTTACATGCGGCTGGAACGGAAGAATATACAAAACAATTAATTGTGGCGATACGTGGACACTTACAAGCGGTACTGGTTCACTGGTTTTTAGAAGAATGAGTATGGTGAACGAAAATTTGGGCTTTGCGGCTTGTGGTAATGACCATGCTTCTACAAACAAAATTTATAAAACAAATGACGGTCAGAACTGGTTGCAAATTAAAAATTTCAATGATTTTATCATTGGTGGTATGCACTTTTTTGATGAAAATACAGGAATTATTGTTGGTACTTCAGCATCAAAAGCTGCAATAAGACGAACAACCGATGGAGGAGAGAACTGGGAAGATGTGTTGTCTGATAATTACAATTTTGTGCTTGAGAATTTACATTTTGAAGGACAAAACGGATGGACAGCTGGGAAATATGGTTCAGCAAATGGTATTTTCAGAACAAACAATGGCGGACAAACATGGTATCAAGATTTTGACGAACTAACAGGAACACCTTATGGAATATTTCAATATGATAATGTAATTTTTGCAGTAGGAACTGGCGGTATGATTTTTAAAAATAATTTGACAAATATGTTATATGTTGAGCAAATAAATGTCAGCGGCGAAAATGATATAAATTCAATTACTGTTCAGGACGGAACTTTGCAAATAATTGCCGAAGTACTGCCCGAAGAGGCGACTGACAAAAATGTAACATGGACTATTTCGGAAGGAAGCGATTACGGACATATTAATTCAGAAGGAATTTTAACAGCAACAAATAACGGTACTTTAAGAGTCCGCGCGACAGCAAACGATGGAAGCGAAGTATTCGGCGAAACTGACATAGAAATTTCAAATCAAAATATCGGTGTCGAAAATATCAAAAATAAATTCTCTATTTGTCCAAATCCTTCGACTGGAATTTTTATAATTAAAACAAATGAAAATTATTTTTCGGAAATAGAAATAACAGATATAACTGGAAAAATAATAAAACAATTTCAGATTTCAGAAAGAGAAACTATTATTGATTTAAAAGACAGAGCTGTTGGAGTTTATTTTATTAGACTAAAATCGAAAAATTCAATTTTTACAGAAAAAATTATTATTGAGTAATATTTTTTAATTTTATTTGCGTTCTATTTCATCATTTCACATTAATAACAAAAGAGAGTAAAATATACCAACCGTACATTTACTCTCTTTCTTAATAAAAATTTATATCGTCTTTCTACTGAAATACAATCAAAAGACAAATAACAATAGCAAAAAATGCAACTCCTTCAACAAGTGCAGCAGCAACAATCATATTTGAACGAATGTCTGCCAAAGCTTCTGGTTGACGTGATATAGCTGTCATTGCACTTCCACCTATTTGTCCTATCCCTATACCAGCTCCTACAACAGCAATACCGGCTCCAATACCTGCTCCCATAGCAGCAAAATTAGCTGCCTCTAACAAAACTAATAAAAATTCCATTTAAATATATATGATTAGATGAATAAAAATATCTTGAGTAATTTTTTAATAAAGTTCGTTCATTATTAATCAATATTTATTGTTATATTTAATGATGCTCTTCTGTTGCCATTCCAAAATATAACGCAGATAATAATGTAAAAACATAAGCCTGAATAAATGCAACAAGCAGTTCGAGGAAAAACAAAAATACCGTAAATGCAACAGAGACTATTGAGATACCAAATCCTGCCGCCAGATTTGTCTCTCCGAAAATAAATATCAGACAGAAAAAACCAAGTACAACAATATGTCCAGCCGTGATATTTGCAAATAAACGAACCATAAGAACAAAAGGCTTAATGAAAATACCGAGAATTTCAACAAATGGCATAAGTGGCAAAGGTATTTTTAGCCACCAAGGAACTCCCGGAGTATTTATTATGTGTACCCAATAATTTTTATTACTATTAACTGTTGTTATTATGAACGTGAACACAGCTAAAACCAATGTTATTGAAATATTTCCAGTCAAGTTTGCTCCTCCTGGGAAAAAAGGTATTAAACCGAGCAAATTATTAAGAAAAATAAAGAAAAATATACTTAACAAAAATGGTGTAAATTTCTTATATTTATTTTTGCTTATTGATGCTTTTGCAATATCATCTCTAACAAATATAATCAATGGTTCTATCAGCGATTGAATACCTCGTGGAGCCTTTCCTTCTCTTCTTCTGTATGCTTTGGCAACAGACATAAAAATCCAAATAATGAGACCCAAACTAATAAACAATGATAATGTATTTTTTGTAATAGATATATCATAAGGTCGATATTCTTTTCCGTTTATTACTTCTACTACTTTACCTTTATATTCTTCACTCGTGGCAATACGAAAATTTTTATAGGAAGCGTGTCCATGATGAAATTGATAAGACATAAATATGTGAAATCCAGAATCATCACTGAACAAAATAACAGGCAACGGAATGCTGATATGTGTTTTATGCGAACCTTCTCCAAAAGATGCAATATGCCAATCGTAAGCATCGCCTATATGCTCAAAAATTGTTTCGCTTGGATTGAACTTTGCATTGCTCTCATCAGATTTTTCATTATGCTCATTATGTTGTGCAAAAATTTGTAAAGGCACAAAAATAAAAATAACTAACAAAAATATAACTTGAAATATTCTAAAATGCTTAAACATGTATAAAAATTTATTACGTTAAAACTGTTTGCAAATGTAGATAATTTTTTTTTATTAATAAAAATATAAATAGATAAAGATTATTTACAATTATAATTATAAAATAGAAAAGCTCTAATTAACAGTAGTTTAGATAAAATTATTTCTTCTATTAATATTTATTATTCAAAAAAAAAAACAACAATTATATTTTAAAAATTAAAATTATTAAATTTTAATATTAAATTTGTATTTAAATTTAAATGATGGTTAAAATTTGAGCTATCATTATAATAAAGTTACAATTAATTTACGTTATCAATTATTTAAAATTATGAGAAAATTATCTTTATTAATCATTACTGTATTATTTTGGGCATTTACAATTAATGCACAAGACATTATTCTCGAAGAAGGTTTTAATACCAGTAGTATTCCCGCAGGCTGGACAGAAGCATGGGAAACTGGAACTTATGAAGCACACTGGGAGGCAGGTCATGTAGGTGGAACAAACGATTTTCCAGCATATCCCAACAGTGGACAAAACAACTTGAAAGCTCTTAAATACACATCTGCAACAACTTCGACTTGCAGGATTACAACGCCAAGCATGGATCTCGCAAGTTATGACAATGTAGCATTTGAATTTTATGCTGTATCAGGACAAAGTAATATCTTTATGAGCGATTTTGATGTTTATTATAAAACTTCTGCAAACGGAGAATGGCAAGCTATTATTCAAGAATGGCTTGCGGCACCAGACTGGACTAAATTTACTTTTCAAATTCCGAATCAAGATTTAACTAATGATTTTTATATTTCTTGGGTGGCAAATGTAAGCATGGCATGGGTAACTCTTGACGATGTAAAAGTTTACGAATATTTCGAAGAACCAACCGAGCTTACTGCTATTTCAAATACAAATAGTGTTGATTTGAGTTGGACGGGAATTTCAATGTCTGGTTTCTCAAACTACAAAATTTACAGAAACGGAACAGAAATAGGAACTACTTCAAATGATACTTATACAGATAATTCCGTTACTCAAAATACTGCATACGATTATTATGTTACAGCAATTTATGGTTCAGACGAATCAGAGCCGACAAACATTGTTCCAGCAACTCCCGATGGTATGCTTATACCATATACGCAAGATTTTGAGAACGATGGAAACAGACCAACTGCATGGTCAAATACTTGGAAAACACCATATACCAATTACGATGCTGAAGATTTTGATTTCCCTTTTTATTTTTACGATGGAGGACTTGGAGATGAAGGCGATGCGCCTAATCCAGGCTCGGCATATGACGGAAGCTATTGTGCAACTGTAATGATGCCAGAGCCTTGGCTTGGAATGGAAACAATGTTAATTACTCCGATGTTTAATATCAATGGAGATGATGCTTCTGTTCTTAATTTTCAATTATTCAATGGAAATAGAGGTACTAGCATAGATGAACTAAAAATATATTATAAAAATACACTTGACGGCGATTGGACTGAATTAGTCCATATTACTGATGCTTATAACAGCTGGACTCTTTTTTCATATATTTTGCCAAATACATCGGCTACTTATTGGATTGGTTTTGAAGGAATAACAAATAGTGGATTCGGTATTTCAATTGATAATGTAGAAATACTTGAAAATATTGCTGGCATTGTTGTCGGTGGTGCTGATATTTGTGGAATCAGCTCAACCCCCACACTTACATTACAAGGATATTTCGGAACAATTGTTAAATGGCAAAAAAGAATAGATGAAGGAAATTGGATAGATATTTCAAATACAAATGATACTTATCAAGAAACTGTTTCTTCGCTTGGAACTTGGGATTATAGAGCTGTTATTGAGAATGCTGGAACTAACAATTACTCTGGATATACTTCTGTTTTTGTAGCCGAGCCTTCTTCTGGTGGGGCAGCTTCAAATGCTATGGCTTGCTTAGAAGATGGCAATGGAGTTACATTAAATTTCAATTATAATGAAGACCCAGTGGGAGAAGTTCTTGCTTGGCAAATTTCTGACGAAGGACAAAATAACTGGTCAGATATTGAAGGTTCAACTGGCTATCCGTTTCAATATTATCCAGATTTTTTTGGAACTTATGATTATAGAGCAAAAGTTCAAAATGGAGACGCTTGTAATATTGTATACTCTGATATTGCTTGGCTCAAGCTGGCAAATAACGATGCTGAACTTACTGGACCTGCTTTGGTTTGTGAAGGTAATACAGCAAATTTAGAAATAACGCCGATTAGTGCGCCTACTTTTTATATCTATGAATGGGAAAAATCTGTTTCGCCGTTTACTGTGTGGACTGACCTTAATAATAATGGAAACGAAACTTTTACAACTTCTGTAATTTCGGAAGAAACTCATTATAGAGTTCGTTGTCGTTCTTTTCCTTGTGAGACAAGATATATAGAATTAATTGTTGAGGTCAGTGATGAAATTTCGGGTGGAAATATTACTGGAACAGATGAAATTTGTACTGGTTCAACAACAGACTTAACTCTTATAAATCATGCTGGAGACATTCAAGAATGGCAATATTTAGAATCACCTTACTCAGGCGACTGGACTACGATAAGTTATACTGGAGAAAATTACACTACAGATAATTTATTTATTTCTACTAAATTCAGAACGGTTGTTGCTCAGGGAACTTGTGACCCAGCATATTCTGATGAACTTGAAGTTATTGTTTTGGAAAATACTGTTGCAGGAATTTTAACTTCCGATAATACTGAAATTTGTTTAAATATTTCAACTGGTGATATTACTTTATCTGGAAATACAGGCGATGTAAACAAATGGCAAAAAAGATTAGATGCTGGTGATTGGATAGATATTTTTTCAGCTGAAATTATTTACTCAGAAATACCAAGCGAAATTGGAGTTTGGGATTACAGAGCTGAGGTTCAAAATGGAGTGTGTGATGCAATTTTTACTTCAGAAGTACAAATTACTGTTATTCCTAATGCAAGTGCTAATTTTGATTATAATCTTAACGAATTTCAAGCAACATTTACCAACAATTCAATTTTATCAGATTCATATTACTGGGATTTTGGAGATGGAAATTCATCAACAGAAGAAAATCCTGTTCACACCTACGCAACCAACGGAAGTTATACGGTAGAATTAACTGCAACGAACAATGACTGTGAAGATATATATTCAGAAACTCTTGATATTACAGTAGGCATAGAAGATGTTAAAAATTCCGATATTAATGTTTATCCTAATCCAGCTTCTGGTATTATTTATATTTCAACTATTGATAAAATAACAGCAGTTCAATTAACTGATATCAGCAATAGAATTATAACAGTTGAATATAATAATACTTGCCAATGCTTAAATTTGGAGAATATAGCAACGGGGATTTATTTATTAAAAATTTATACGAAAAATAAAATTTATACGAAAAAAATCATTATGAATTAAGGTTGTTAAGATATTTTTCCAACTTTATATGATAGATATTTAAAAATAATTTTGTAACAAATTATTTTTAAATATCTAATACTAATTCTCTGAAATACTATTGCATACTCATCAAAAATAAATCATACTTTATTATTAAGTTGTTATTTGTTAGTAATTCCTTGATTTTCAGCACTTAAATATTTTGATGCGTCTGCCCTTGATATATAAACATAAACTTGTTTAAACTTTTATTTATACAGGTTTATTAAAATCATCTCCTGTTTTCAAATATTCACGATATTAATTGGCGGACTTTTGTTTCTCATTTGGATGAGTTTATTATTTCAGTCCCCCCTTGAAAACATTAAAATTAAGACACAAAAAAAGATTGGTACCTGTAACTCTTATCCATTCGTTAGGTTCAACAAAAACAAAAAACACAAATAAGAACAGCCCACGCCATAAGCGTGAGCATTCGTCTTATTTCTTGTGTTCATTAAAATTTGGTTGATTTCACGAACAAGAAAATAAGCTAAACGCTTTTTATAATATTTTACATTTATTTATATTAAGTCATAATGTTGTATTTTAAATTATTAACAATTATTTACATTCGTTTAAAATTGAAATTTCATTTATTATTTTAAAATCTTTATGGTTAAACGTTGCAATTGTATCAAGTCTGTTTACTATGCTGATTGAGGCAATTTCCATATCATAAACTTTGTTTCCTTTGATATTGTTTTCGGAAATAATTTGTATAAATTTCTCAAAACTTCTATTATCTGGATACAGCAAAGTGCAAATTTGTAATATTGTTTTGTTTATAAATTTAAAAACTATTTGCTTACTGATATTTTTTTTGAACATACAGCAAACATTTCTGCAATATTTTTTGTAGATACAAATAATTTATATTCTGTATTTTCCAATATACTTATGGATATTTTGTGATATTTTGAACTTCTGTCCATTGCATATAATAATACATTTGTATCAAGTAATATTTTCATTATCAAACTATTGAAATTATTATTTATTCATAAGCAAATTCTCTGACATTAATATTGTCCAAACTTCCCTGTAAATCAATACAACCGGAAAAATCTAATTTCCGGTTTTTTTCTGTTACTTTATCATTAATCTCAGGAATTACAAAATCGGCGTTGTAATGAAACAATTGTATTAAATTATTTCTGTCCAGTTGTAAAAATTTGAATATAAAGTAACTTGCCAAGTTTTTTTGTTCCTCTAAGGGTAAAGTCTCTGTTTGTTTAATTATTTGTTGTAATGTCATTGTGCTGTTATTTTATATATTTGTTCAATGTTGTTATTTGAAATACAAAAGTAATAGTTTTATTATTTATTGTATTATTATTTCTGTTTTTTTTAATAAATCATAACGGTTAACTTCTTGGTTGCGGTGGCTTTTTCTTGCACTCCGTAGATTTAAAAGTAAAATGTTAATAGTTTCACACCCATCGCACAATTTTTGTACAATGAAAAAGCCACTGCAAGCCAAGAAAATGATAGAGCCTTATTTTCATTTAACGAGGACAAATTAAACAGTTATCTTTTGAGATAATTCTTGAATTGTGGATAAAGCAACTCCATTTTGCCATAATTCAAATTCACTTAAATCTATTTCGTCGTTCCAAATTAAGCCGTAACCACCTGTATCTATTTGCAGAGACTTAAATAATTTTGTGTCTTTTAAAGGACGAAAAATTTGATTTTCAAGTTTATCTTTAAGTGAATAAATTTTAATAATTCCGTTATCAAAAATTATAAATAATTTATAATCTTTTAACGGTTCTGCGAATTTAATTTTTGGATATTTCATAATTATAAAGTTAATCTATTTTTTTTATATCTTGACTGTTCCACATATTTTTTAAGGTGTTTTTGTTATTTTTACACCATTTTTTATTACTTTTTGGTCTTTCGATGACAAATCGCCTTCGAGCATTTCTTGATTATCTATATCAAAAATAAATCATAATTGATTATCAATATGTTATGTTTTTAGAGTCATTAAAATTCACTATTTTGAAAATAGTAATTACTTCAAACACAATGATATGGCAATTTTCTTTTTATTTCAATCTCTCAAACGCATCATTTCGTATTGTTCAACTATAACATTGACCACAAGGTTTATTATTTATCGGTTCATAACAAGTAAATGTATCTGAGAAATCTATATCGTTTTGAATACCAAAGTTAATAATTTCTTCCTTTTTTGAATTAATAAATGGTGTTATGATATTTATTTTTTCTTTTGAGTTAATAAACGATGTTCCAATGTTAGCTAATTCTTCAAATTTCTTAAAAAAATCAGGTCTGCAATCTGGATAACCGTTTTTATCATTAAGATTTGCACCTACAAATATTTTTGTTATTCCTAAACTTTCAGCCCAAGATAAGGCATAAGATAAAAACAATGTGTTTCGTGCAGGAACATAAGTAACAGGGATATTTACAGGTAAATCTTTTGAATATTTATATTTTGGAACTTTTATGTTTTTATTGATTAATGCCGATTTTGTTATATTGTTAATGTTAAGTTTGATTATTTTATGTTCTTTTACTTTATATTTTTTAGCAATCTTTTTGG
>JAOZMB010000041.1:15172-26168 GCA_029934515.1 Bacteroidales bacterium | reverse complement strand
AACAAACGTATCAGAAACACCTCATCAACGAACGAATTTCGCAGTCCTGAAATACGAAAACAACATAAATATACTTTTCATACCGGCTTAGTAAAAGAAACAACCGTATTTGGTGATGATTTACAAATGAAACAAGATACGGAGGTTCAACAATATACGCTAAAAGAATTCGACCTTCAATTACTAAAAAAAGCAATTAATCAATTCAACCAATTACAATTTTCGGAAATAAAAAAAATGTTTCCTTTGGTCAAATCAATAGATGATTTTATTAACAATGAAAAGTATCTTGGGGAAGTAAAAGTAACCGTAGAAGGCGTTTTTTATAAAGCTGAATTTGCAGCACAAAAACAAAAATACGAACTTGCAAAATATGTGCTATCAGAAATATTAAAAAATTTTAAAGCAACAGCCGAACCACATATTGGAACAAAACGATTTGAACCTCATCATATAAAACAAGTTTTCAAAGAAAAAACCTTACGTTTCCAAATAAGTAAAGGTGGAGAAAGCGAAGTCGGAAAATCAATTCTGCGTAGCGATATACCAAACGATTTATCAACAAGAATTGACACAAGAGACTGGCACAGTTATACAGATAACTTTGGAACATCCGAAGAAAAATATCTCGTTAAATTTATTGACAGCCAAATGCACGTATTACAGGAAAAATATTCAGAAATTCATCTTTTACGTAACGAACGATTTTTTCAACTCTACAACTTTGATGACGGTAAAGCCTTAGAACCAGATTATTTATTGTATTTACAGGAAAAAGACACAAAAAACCAATTTTTTTATCAATTGTTTATAGAGCCAAAAGGAGAACAATTATTAGAAAAAGACAAATGGAAACAAGACTTTTTACAGTCTATTGAAAAAGAAGCACAATTAGTCTGGAACTTTCAAAATCCTACATATAAAGTAATTGGATTACCATTTTATAACGAAAAAATACAAAAAAGCCTGTTTGGAGACGAACTAAAAAATGCTTTAAACTATTAATAATGATTGAAATAAAAAGAAAAAAGGCTATATCATTTGGTTTTAGTATAAGATTTAATTTATTACCAAAATAACAGTTATTATTACAATAATATAATATTATTAAGGCAAACACATCAAAATATTTAAATGCTGAAAAATCAAGAAATTACTATTTTCAAAATAGTGCTTTAAAAACAGAACATATTTATAATCAATTATGATTTATTTTTGATGCGTCTGCCATAGAAATAAAATAGGAATTTATTTTATTTATTAAAAAATAAATGTAATATTTGCAAATCAATAATTAATGGTTGTCATTACACACCTTGAGGTACGTAATGACACCCGATGAGTGCAACAAAAAAAAGCCTCGCCTACGGCTTCGTTTTTTTTGTTGCACTCATCGCCTGGCTTGGAGGCAATTCTTTTTACGATTTGTTTCGCTGCGCTACAAAAACCGTAAAAAGAACAGCAACAAGCCGGGCGTTAAAGAAAATTTAAAATTACAATAAATTCAAAATAGATGACATTTTTAGAATTAGCCCAAAAAGTATTAGAAGAAATAAAAAAGCCACTAACCGCAAATGAAATTTGGGAATTTGGCGTAAAGAAAGATTATGACAAACAATTAAATAGCAAAGGAAAAACACCTTGGGCTACTTTGGGTGCACAAATATATACTAATGAACGAGATAATCTGGATACAATATTTGTAGTTATTGGAAAACGTCCTAAAAGATTTTATCTAAAAAATCAAACAAATCTTTCTGATAAAAAAAACACAGAAGAATTAGAACAGAATACAGAAGAAATTATTGTAAAACAACAAACTAAATATTTAGAAAAAGATTTACATCCTTTTTTGAGCTATTTTGCTTATTATCACCTTAATTGTTATACAAAAACGATTAATCATTCTAAATCTACTAAAAAAGAATTTGGAGAGTGGGTTCATCCTGATATTGTCGGATGCTATTTTCCAATTGAAGAATGGAGTTCGGAAGTGCTGAGTTTAAGTTCTGCCGTTGGGAACACTTCATTAAAAATATTCTCATTCGAACTAAAAAAAGAATTAAATTTAAGTAAATTGAGAGAAAGTTTTTTTCAAGCGGTTTCAAACTCATCGTGGGCTAATGAAAGTTATCTTGTTGCTGCCGACATTTCTAATAACGAAGATTTTTTGAAAGAATTACAACGACTGTCTTCATCATTCGAAATAGGAGTTATTAAAATTGACATCGAAGAGCCGTTGTCATCTGAAATTTTAATGCCTGCAACAACACGAGAAAACTTAGACTGGGAAACAATAAATAAACTCACTATAAATAAGGATTTTAAAGAGTTTCTAAAAAGAATAAAAATTGATTTGACAAGTAATGAGATTAGAAAGGAAAAATATGATAAAATATACGAACCCGAAGATTTAATAAAACATTTAAAACTATTGTTATGACAATTACATATCAAACATTAATCAACGAAATTAATAAAGTTCCTGTCATTTTTTTGCAGGACGTTTATAATATTATTCATTCTTACAATTCTGCAACAGTAGAAAAGCATGAAGAAAGTAACAAGAAAAATATTTTAAAATTTGCAGGTTCATGGTCTGCAATTCCCGATAAAGAATATGATGAAATAATGTCGAAAATTGAAAACACCAAATCTGAAATGTTTAGTAGGGAGGTAAAATTATGAAACAAGCAATTTTAGACACAGATACAGTTTCGTTTTTTTTCAGAGGAAATGATAAAGTTACGGACAAAATCAGCAATTATCTTACAGAGTACGAACAACTCAATATAAGTGTTGTTACATATTACGAGATACTTAACGGTTTGCTATACAAAGATGCAAAAAAGCAATTAAGCAAATTTCTTGAATTTGCAAAGTATAATAAAATCATGCCATTAACAGTTTTGTCTGCTAAGAAATCAGCAAATATTTACGCTGATTTACGTAAAACAGGAAAGGTAATTTCACACAATGACGTTCTGATTGCCGGAATTGCAATAACAAATAATTTAGTTCTGATAACCAACAATACCAACCATTTTAAACGGATAAAAGAACTCGAAATTGACAAATGGACAGAGTAGAAATGTTGCTAACATTTGCTCGGTTGATAATTTATTTTGTTTTTTGTTTCGCCTACGGCTCACAAAAAAACAAAATAAATGCCCGCAACAATGTACTCATCACCCAGCTTGGCAAGATTATAATTTTGTGCAAAAGAACAAATCCGAAGAACTGCAAAGCTCACAGCACGCATCAATGGCTTGGAGGCAATTCTTTTTATAGTTTTTTTCGCAAGCTACAAAAACTATAAAAAGAACAGCACCAAGCCGGGCGTTAAGCAAAATTAACAAAACATAAAAACAAGAAATTTTCAACGAGATAAATGCATTATAGTGAAAATAATAATAATAAATAAATTTTAAAATGGTAATACAAAATCTCAAAATTCGTAATAATCATCTTGGTATTGAATTCGAAAAGATTGATTTTTTCAAATTGACTCTTCTTGTAGGTATTTCAGGAGCAGGAAAAACTCAATTACTTAATTCAATAACAGACCTAATTAAAATAGCAAAAGGCAAGTCAATTAGTGGGTTGGAATGGAATTTCACCTGTAATAATATCAAGGGTGATGTGTTTAATTGGAATGGAAAATATGAAACACTTGAAACAGATTCCGTATTTGACGATGAAGATGAAAAAAACAATACAGAAGAAAACAAACCAAAAATTGGGTTTGAAGAGTTAATTGTTAATGGTAAAACTGTCGTAAAAAGAAGTGAGGAACAAATATTATTCAATAATAATAAAATGCCGAAACTTTCATCGTTTCAAAGTTTGATTTATATATTAAAAGAAGAAGCAATTATAAAATCCGTTTATGATGCGTTGAAAAAAATAATATTCAGGGACAATACTTCAAGTGAAATAGGATTTAAGCTTTCAGATAAACCTCTATCAGCAATTAAAGGAAAATACAAAATAATCAAAGAGATTAGGGAGAGTGAGTTAGACATTCGTCTAAAATTGTATTTGTGCTATGAAAATGAAAAAGATGTATTTGAAGAGATAAAAAACCATTATTTATCAATTTTCCCAAACGTTGAAGACATAAAAATTGAACCAATTGAAGATAAGAATACCCCCGTGTTTCTTATTGACAGATTACCATTTATTCAGATTAAAGAGAGGGGAGTTGAGAAATGGATAAAAGAGAATAAAATATCATCAGGAATGTTAAAATCTTTATTGCACATTAGCGAATTATATTTGTTAAGTGAAGGTTCTGTAATACTAATTGATGAGTTTGAAAATAGTCTCGGAGTTAACTGTATTGATTTTTTGACAGATGATTTAATTCATGAAAATTCCAAAATACAATTTATTGCTACGAGTCATCATCCTTATGTAATAAATAATATTCCATATGAATATTGGAAAGTTGTAACAAGAAAAGGTGGATTGATAAATATAAAAGATGCAAAGGATTTCAAATTAGGCAAATCAAAACAACAAGCCTTTGTTCAATTAACTAAAATCCTTGACAACCAATAAATAGTAAAATTTTATGAATTTATATTTTGTATTTGAAGGAAAGACAGAACCAAAATTGTATAGAAAATGGCTACAATATTTATTACCGGAATATGATTATGCACAAACATTAGAAGATGTAACCGAAAATAAATATTTTTTTGAAACAGCAAATGGAATTCCAAGTTGTTACGATATAGCTGTAAATGCAATTGAGGAAATAAACGGGATGCCAATATTTGACTATCTAATTTTATGTATTGATGCGGAACGATTAACAATTGAAGAAAGATTAGATGAAGTAAATTTTGAAATTCAGTCAAAATTAGTTGAGAAAAATATAGCTAATTTGAATAGTAAGTGCGATTTTAAAGTGATAGTTCAAAATGTTTGTATTGAAACATGGTTGTTGGGAAACAGTAAAATCGCAGACAAACAACCGGAAAGACAAAAGTTAAGAGAATTTGTTAAATTTTATAATGTAGCAGAACTTGACCCTGAATTATTACCAAATAGTGAAATTTTTGGTTATGCAACAACTGCAAAATTTCATGAAGGATATTTACGAGAATTATTCAAAGAAAAGAAAATTAATTATTCCAAAACCAGACCAGGTGATGCTCAAAAAGAATACTACCTAAATGAATTAATAAAGCGCACAAATACGACAAAGCATATTGATAGTTTTAATTCTTTATTAGATTTATGTCGAGAAATGAATAGAAATGATGTATTTGCTTAACATGAGCTTGGTTGGTCAGTCTTTTGTGCTTGTTTTTTGCGATGCGAAGCAAGCAAAAAACAAGCACAAAAGCCCGCCACCAAGCCCTATCCGATGAGTGCAACAAAAAAAGCCTCGCCTACGGCTTCGTTTTTTTTTGTTGCACTCATCCGCCCGGCTTGGAAAGATTACAACTTTGTGCAAAATAACAAATCCGCAGAACTGCAAAGCTCACAGCACACATCAATGGCTTGGAGGCAATTCTTTTTATAGTTTTTATCAATAATATCAAAAGTTATAGATGTGAACTTTTGTGATAAATAGAGTAGATTTATCAGTATAATTTGTAGTATGATAAATAATATTATTTTATTATTTTTTCAATTCTGGAAACCAAGCATCTCCATCATAATTGTCCTGAGCTTCTTGCCAAGCATCATTAAAACTATCATGAAGTATATTTTCTATTCTTTCATTTGCTGAAGCTGACTTGTTCTTTAAAATGTCAAATATCTCTTTTTGGGTATCAAAATTTGGTGCCATAATAAACATCCAAACAACAAAAATCAAAACATTTTCGAGTTCTATAAAATTATATAAAGATGCTTTTTTGATACCATTTAGAGTCATTTCTTTAATTTGTTCATCAGGTAATCCTTCAATATATTCAAAATACTCTGTTTTTATATGAGAAATTATAAAATCTAAATCTTTCATGTTTTTATTTTTAATTTTTATATACTATTGTATCTGAAAAAATTAACGAATTATTGTATTTTGTTCAACATGAAGTCCACATTCTTTTTTATCTTTGTTCTCCCACCACCATCGTCCTGCACGTATGTCTTCGCCTGTTTCAATGGCACGAGTACACGGCGAACAACCAATACTAATAAAACCGTTGTCGTGTAAAGTGTTGTAAGGGACTTTGTTTTTGTTCAGATAATTTTTAACTTCCATTAATGTCCAATCTTTCAGCGGGTTAAATTTTATAGTATTAAAAGCTGTATTTTTTTCCAAAAGTGCAATATCTGTTCTTGTTATTGACTGCTCTGCACGTAGTCCAGTTATCCACATATCCACATTTTGTAAAGCTCTTTTCAGCGGATAAACTTTGCGAATATTACAGCATTCTTTACGATTTTCAACCGAAGCATAAAAACTGTAAATTCCTTTTTCAGATACCATATTTTCTACATCTTTATTATCAGGAAAATAAACTTTTATATTTTTGTGATATTTTTTTACTGTCAAATTCCACACCTTGTATGTTTCTTCAAAAAAACGTCCCGTATCAAGTGTAAAAATATCTATTGGAATATTGTTCTTTATAATTACATCAATAATAACTTGGTCTTCCTGTCCGAAACTTGTCGAAAAAGCTATCCTTCCAAAAAATTTTTTGGAAAGATATTTAAGCTGTTTTTCAACTGTTTTTTTTTCAATTTTCTTAATCAATTCTGTAATCATTTTTTTGATTTTAAATTTTAAATTTATTTTTTTACTCTATTCCAAGCAAGCGTTTTTAGCATCCAGTTTGGCAGAGCTTTTTCTGAATTTCTTTTTTTCAGATTTAGAAACCAGCCTATTTTTTTCAGTATTGGTAATTTGTAAGTTTCAACAAATTCAATTAATGTTCCGTCTGGGTCTTCTATGTAAGTAAAATGTCCTGCGGCATCACCCATTCCGAAAATATCACCTCCTGTTTCATAAATCTCTGGATTACTGTCCACCGTAAATGGGTGTCCGTTTTTTTCGCAAAGTTTTTTTATAGCCTCCATGTTCTGAACATCATAACATATTTGAATGTAACCAAAATCGCCCCAGTAACGATTTTCAAATATTTTTTTTGGTTCTATATTATGAATTTTAACAAGTTCAATCTGACTATTGCCAAGTAATTTGCCAAAAGCACCTTTTCTTGGTTTACTGTTTGTCAAAAGTGTCCTTGTAAATTTTTCTTTTCCTCTTGGTAAAGCTGAAAAATCATCAAAAATATTTTCTTCTTCGTATATTATTTTATCATAACCGAGTATATTTTTATAAAATTTTTTCGATTTTTCAATATCAGAAACACCTATTATTGCACCATAAACACCTCCAACAAAAGAATCTGTATTCTTAAAAATATTATTGTCATTTACTATCTGAAAAATATTACCTCTTGGGTCTTTTATAAAAAAATGCTCATTCCCTCTTGGGTCTTTAACAAGTTTACCAATAATATTTTCATTTTTATTTTTCAAAAAAGAATATGCTTCTGCTACATTTTTACTTTTTATTTTTGTTATATATATTCCTAAATCACCTGTTTGTACCTCAAAATGTGCAGCTTGTGGTTTACGTGAAATATATTGCCATATTTCAAGACCTCCACCACCTTGAATATTTAATGCTATAATTGCATGTCTCTTTTGAGGTTTACCTCCCGTGTATGGCAACATTCGCTCTGCTGTTCCTTTGTCATCAACCACTGGTATATCAAATCCCAAATTTTCCCGATACCACCTCCACGCTTCTTGGACATTGTCTGTTCCTACACCTATTTGCTGTATCCCACTTATTATTCCATTCATAGTTTTAATTAATCTAAATTTACAAAAATATAAAAATATTTTTAAAAATTGTTATTTTTTATTTTCTTATTTGTATATTTGCATTTTATTTTAATAACACAAACCAACAATAAAGTGGATATATTTGATAAGTTAGACATCACAAAAACTGACCTTGGTAGATACCAAAAAATGGGTCACGGTTACATGACTTTTCCTAAATTAGAAGGCGAGATAGCTCCTGAGATGACCTTTCAGGGCAAAAAAGTAATTACATGGAGTATAAATAATTATCTCGGTCTTGCCAATCATCCAGAAGTAATAAAAGCTGATGCTGTTGCCACTGCAAAGTGGGGAATGGCTTATCCTATGGGAGCCAGAATGATGACTGGACAAACAAAATATCACGAAAAACTTGAGCAGGAGCTTGCTACATTTGTAGGTCGTGAAAGTGGATATTTATTAAATTACGGTTATCAGGGAATGGTGTCAATAATCGACTCGCTTGTTGACAGAAAAGATGTTATTGTTTACGATTCCGACTCACACGCATGTATTCTCGATGGTGCAAGACTTCACATGGGCAAACGTTTTGTTTTTAAACATAATGATATGCAAAGCCTTGATAAACAATTAAAACATGCAACAAAATATATTGAAAAAACAGGCGGTGGAATTATTGTTATTACCGAAGGTGTTTTTGGAATGGAAGGCGATTTGGGAAATCTTAAAGCAATGACCGACTTGAAATCCAAATATCAATTTAGAATATTTATTGACGATGCGCATGGTTTTGGAACAATGGGCAAAACAGGAGCTGGAACAGATGAGCATTTTGGCGTACAAGATAAAATTGATATTTATTTCGGAACTTTTGCCAAATCAATGGCTGGAATAGGAGCATTTGTTGCAAGTAAAAAAGGAATTATTGATTATCTACAATACACAATGCGCTCACAAATTTTTGCAAAATCTTTGCCTATGCCAATGGTAATGGGAGCATTCAAACGATTAGAACTGCTTAAAACACGTCCAGAATTTAAAAATAATTTATGGAAAATTGTGAACGCTCTACAAAGCGGTCTTAAAAAAAATGGATTTAATCTTGGAGATACAGCATCACCAGTAACGCCAGTATTTTTTAATGGCAGTGTTAATATGGTAGTAAAACTTACAAAAGATTTACGTGAAAATTACAATATTTTTTGTTCTGTTGTAGTCTATCCTGTAATCCCAAAAGGAAAAATTATGTTGAGACTAATACCAACAGCAGCACACACTATTGAACATGTTGATAAAACTATTGATGCTTTTCACAATATTCAAAAAAACCTTAAAGCAGGAAAATATGAGTGAATTGTTTAAAAATGAACGAGTTATACACTCGTTCAAAATTTATTTATTTATTTAAAATTTGTTTATTTTTTTATGTCTGACAAAATAACTGCACACTCTGGAATAGCTGTTTATGGAACTTTTAACGGTTATAATATTTTTTATTCTCATAATATTGACAAGGAAACAGAAAATATTTTTAAAGATATTAGAGATTTTTTTAGTTTCTCTTTGGGTGAAGATTTTTACTGTATTGATTTTGTAAATAATAATAAGATTTATACTGTTTACAAAATTGTGAATGACAATAACAAACAAACTGGTTTTTTTGCTGTCTCTTTTGTTGTTAGTGAAGAATATACAATAGAAAACAATATCTTTGAGTTACTTAATGAATCAGCAAATAAATTTATTAGAAACAATACATTTAAAAATAATATTGTATCAATCAAACTCGAAGAAGAATTATACTTAGAAGAATTTCAAAAGATAGAACCAAAAGAAAATAATGAAGAATTTTCATACGAAAAAGGTATTAAAGTTCTTCGCACAGATAATATTCAAAATGTATTTAAATATGTTAGCTTATTGGAAAAATCTGATTTTTCCACGCTTTTTATTATTTCAGAAAAATATACAGATATAATATCAAATACCAATTATCATAGTTATCAAAATTTTGAAGAATTAAAAAAAGAAAATATTATGCAAAAAGAAAATATAACAAACGATGAAAATTCTGATACCGATAATAATGAAGGTAATACCAAAAATAATACCAAAAAAATTGTTATTTTTAGCGTTATTATTATTGCCTTAATATCTGTAATTTTGTTTTTCTTTGTTTTAAGACCTTCCAATAGAACAGAAAATACAAAGTTACTTTATGAATTTTATAATGAAAACTTTGATAAAAAATTTAATGCAGTAGCGAAAAGCATAAAGAAAAAAAGTAATTTAAAAACTATTTATAGCAAATATTCAGGTTTCTCTGTTTTTTCCAATTATGTAAAAGAAGACAAATTAGGCAATTTAATAAATGAATACAATAAATTATCTGGAGTAAAACAATTAAATATAAAAAAAATTAGTCAAAAAAAATTCATGGAATTTTATTATACTGATACAGTTGGTTATAATTCAAAAAGAAATAATATTGACAGAAAATACAAACATAAAGTAGATATTTTTTCAAAATCAGTATTTAAATATACAGAGTCAACAAGATTTGATATTAATATAAATAAAAAATATGTTGATATTTTTGAAAATTGTAATTTGCATGATGAAACAACAAAATTGAAAATAACATATTTAAAAAGGAAAAAAGAAATAACAAAAGATACAATTATCAATGTTTATAAAAGGATAAAATATTATGATTCAATAACAACTAACATCATAATAAAAGCAAAAAAATATTTGAAATTTAATGGCGCTCCAAACAAAAAACAACAAGAAGAAATAATTTTGTTAAGAATTTACCTAAAAAATGTACGTGGTTCGGCATACGGGGCAAGTAAGAGAATAACAGATGCAAATCCTTATCATTTCAGAAAAACTCAAATGGATTTAATTTTTAATTTGGGAATGAAGTTATATAAACAATTTTATGTGTATAATATCAATAGTTTGGGAATGTATAATTATAAATATGAGTTCGATTTTGAATTTAAGAATAATAAAAATATAAAAATATTGGATTTTGACAAAGAATAATTACTTATGTGATTAAGCAAATTAATTTATTTTATTTTTCCTAAAATTAAGTCATCAAACAAAAAAATTAGAGAATATGCTTTCATATGATATGCTTTGGAAAGAGATTATTTCAATAATGATA
>JAOZMB010000041.1:0-15072 GCA_029934515.1 Bacteroidales bacterium | reverse complement strand
AAAATTCATATGATGAAATAAAAAGAGAAAAAGATGAAATAAAAAAGAAAAATGAAGAGTTTAAGCGTACAAGTGTTTGCGGTTTACGAGAACATGGTTTTCCTGTAAATGAAATTGCAGAGCTTTTAAAAATAAAAATATCTGAGGTTGAATATATTTTAAGTAAGGAAATATCTCTTCAATTATAAAAATACGAATAATAAAAATGATGAAAAAAGGAAGAGAATTAAAACCACATATTGGGATTTACGGAAGACGAAATATGGGGAAAAGCTCGTTCATAAATAAACTTACTGGACAAAATACAGCAATAGTTTCAAAAATTTCAGGAACAACAACAGACCCTGTAAAAAAATCATTGGAAATAACTGGTTTCGGTCCTGTGATATTAATAGATACAGCTGGAATCGACGATACAGGAGAACTTGGAAAACAAAGAGTCGATAAAACATTTGAAACTATTAAACTAATAGACCTAGGAATTTTAATTATTTCAGAAAATAAATTCGGACAATTTGAAAAACAACTTATTACGGAATTTAATAATTATGCTTGTCCTTTTTTTATGGTTCATAATAAATCTGATTTGCAGACTATCAATAAAAAACTCGCAAAGGAAATTCAAGAAAAATTTAAAACTAAAATTTTTGATTTATCTACAATAAAAACTTCAAATTTTGAATTTATTATTGAATATATTAAACAGATAATTCCAGAATCATCGTATAAAACACAGTCTTTGCTTGGCGATATAATTTCTTATGGCGATATTGTTTTACTTATTACACCAATAGATATTGAAGCACCAACAGGACGAATGATTTTGCCACAGGTACAGGCAATCAGAGATATACTTGACAACGATGCAATAGCAATTGTGCTTAAAGAACGTGAAGTTGATGCTTTTTTGAGGAAAACAAAAATAAAACCAAAACTTGTCGTTACAGATAGTCAGATTTTTAAAAAAGCAGATGCCTCAATACCAAAAGATATTCCTCTAACAGGATTTAGTGTAGTTCTGGCTCGTATGAAAGGTAATTTTCAAAAATATCTTGAAGGAACACCAAAAATATCCGATTTGAAAGATAATGACAGAATTCTTTTGTTGGAATCTTGTACGCATCATATTGCGTGTGATGACATAGGAAAAGTGAAAATACCACGATGGATAACTAATTTTACAGGAAAAAAACTTTATTTCGATGTCGTATCAGGTGTTGATAAATTGAAAAGAAATATAAATGATTATTCAATGGTTATACAGTGCGGAGGATGTATGATAACACAAAAACAATTGAAAAATAGATTAAAACTTGCTATTGATGTAGGAATTCCTGTTACAAACTACGGCATGACAATTGCATACGTTCAAGGTATATACAACAGAGCAATAGCTCCGTTCTTAAAACAAAATAAAGAAGATGAACTATTAATTAATTATTTGTAATGGAAAAATCAAAAATAACAATAAAATTAGAACACTTCCAAAATCTTGTTGCAGTTGCTTATGCAGACGGAAGATTGGATATAAAAGAAGCTGAATTCCTTGCTCAAAAAGCAGAAGAATACAATATTAAAAAAGAATTAGTTGATAAAATAATTGACAATGCAGAAAGACTTGAATTTATTGTTCCTGCAAATAACATAGAAAAAATGAACCAACTAACTGATTCAGTTTATATGGCAATGATTGACGGCGAAGTTGATGACAGAGAATATGATTTATGTCTAATAATTGCAAAAAAACTTGATTTTGATAAAAATTATCTCGACGAAATTATTAAATTAACAAAAAAACTCTGGAACTCATAATATTGATAGTTTTTAATTTTTAATTTTTAGTTTTTAGTTTCTAGTTTCTAGTTTCTAGTTTCTATTTGTTAATTTTTAGTTTTCAGCACTTAAATATTTTGATGCTTTTGACATATAAATCAAAGACAAATAACTTGAAATTTAAACTCACAATCACGAATATAAAATATCAAATCATAAATAACAAAAATTAATGAATATATCTGTTATAATATCGCTGTATAATGAAGAGGAATCGCTTCCTGAATTAACAAATTGGATTTATGAGGTGATGAATAAGAACAATTTATCTCACGAAATAATAATGATTGATGACGGAAGTAATGACAATTCGTGGGAAATAATAAAGGAACTCTCATTAAAGAACAAAAATATAAAAGGTATAAAATTTAGAAGGAATTATGGAAAATCAGCAGCACTTCATGTCGGTTTTATACAAGCCAAAGGAAATGTTGTTATTACAATGGATGCTGATTTACAGGACAATCCAGAAGAAATTCCTGATATGTATAACATGATTATAAAGGAAGATTATGATTTGGTTTCAGGTTGGAAAAAGAAAAGACACGACCCAGTAATTAGTAAAAATATTCCAAGTAAATTTTATAATGCAACAGCTCGTCTGGTAAGCGGAATAAAATTGCATGATTTTAATTGTGGACTAAAAGCATACAAACTAAGTGTTGTAAAAAGTATTGAAATTTACGGAGATATGCATCGATACATTCCTATAATAGCTAAACAAGCTGGGTTTTGTAAAATAGGTGAAAAAGTCGTAAAACATCAGGAAAGAAAATTCGGAAAAACAAAATTCGGATTAGAACGATTTATTAACGGACCATTAGACCTATTGTCTGTTATGTTTATATCTAAATTTTCAAAAAAACCTATGCACTTTTTCGGAATAGTAGGTGCAATAAGTTTTTTTATTGGGTTTGCAATATTGAGCTATCTATCTTTTGCTAAATTTGTCTGGATGAAAACATACATGACTGACAGACCATTATTTTATCTCGGATTTCTAAGTATAATTTTTGGAACACAACTTTTTATAACGGGTTTTATCGCCGAACTTATCTCTCGCTCATCAGCAGATAGGAATACTTATTTAATAGAAGATAAAATTTGAGCTGTGTTTTGATTTTGAATAATTTTAAATAAAATTTAATGACATCAGAAAAAAATATATTAATATACAAAAAAATATTAGAAAAGACATATAAAGAATTAAAGAAAAACAAAAAAACAAATTTAATAATTGCTTACATCAGAGGGCTGTTGTTTTTATTAATTTTTGTTATTGCTTACATTTTGTTTGGTACAATATATTTTTATTTTGTTATTGCTGGACTTATTGCAATATTTATTTTTTTGCTTGTAAAAAGCAATAGTCTCGGAAAAAAAATTAAACTCTCGAAAGCCAAAATAAAAATTAATAAGAATGAAATAAATGCTTTAGATGGCAATTATTCTTGTTTTGAAGCTGGTAATGAGTTTATTGATTACGAACACACTTATTCTTACGATTTAGATATTTTTGGACAAGGTTCATTATTTCAATTTCTAAACAGAACAAGCACAGTTTCAGGAAAAATAAAACTCGCAAACGTATTATTGAATATTAGTAGCGATAGTAAAATTATATTAAATAAACAAAATGCAGTCAACGAACTATCAAAACTTCTATCACTAAGACAGCATTTTAATGCCATCGGAATGGTTTATGATTCCAAGAAAGAAAAAAATAATTCTACAAAAGATAAAATAAAAAAAGATTTGATTGAATGGTGCTACGAACCTGTAAAATTTAAAGATAAAAAATTACTTAAAATAATTATTTTTGTTTTGCCAATAATTACTATTGCATTAGGTATTATGAATTTGTTAGAAATAATGCCAGCTATTTATTTTATTACTCTTGCTATTATACAACTTATTATTAGCGGATATTATTATAAACATATCAGCAAAGAGCATAGCAAACTAAGCGAAAAAGTAAAAACAATAGAAAAAATAGCGATACTAAGCAAACTTATTGAAAATGAAACATATAAAAGCAATATGTTGAACAAGCTGAAGGAATCGTTGAAAGTTGATAACATAACGGCAAGTTGTTCTTTTAAGAAATTAAAAAATACAATAAAAGCATTCGATAACAGACTTAATATGTTGTTTGTCGTACCAGCAAACATGTTGCTAATGTGGGATTTACATATTATAATTCGTTTAGAAAAATTAAAAATTAAATTAAAAAAAATAATACCAATTTGGTTTAATACAGTAGCAGAATTCGATGCACTGAGTAGCATCGCCAATTTTGCATATAACAATCCAGATTATGTGTTCCCCAAAATAAACGAAGGAAAAGATTTTATTTTTGATATAAAATCGGGAGGACACCCACTAATACATTCAAGAACAAGAATAACAAATGATTTCAATATCAAAGGTTATCAAAAGTTCGATATTATAACAGGTGCAAATATGGCTGGGAAAAGCACATTCCTGAGAACAATAGGAATAAACATGATACTTGCTTCGACAGGGTCGAGAGTATGTGCAAAAAAATTTGAAGTCAAACCAATAAATATATTCACAAGCATAAGAACAAATGACTCGTTGCACAAAAACGAATCGTACTTTTATGCAGAACTTATGAGATTAAAAAAAATAATTGAATGTTTGAAATCTGGTGAAAAACTTTTTGTTATTCTCGATGAAATGCTGAAAGGAACTAATTCAAACGACAAACATACTGGCTCAAGAAATCTGCTAACTCAATTGATAAAATATAAAGCATCAGGATTAGCGGCAACGCATGATACAGAACTCGGAAAATTAAAAAATGAATACAAAGATAATATTGATAATCTCTGTTTCGAAGCATATATTAAAGACAATAAATTAAATTTTGATTATAAATTAAAAACAGGAATTAGCAAAAATCTTAACGCTACTTTTTTGATGAAAAAATATGGTATTATTGAAAGTGTTCTTTAATAAAAAAAACAAATAATACCATATTATCCAACAATTATTATGGTTTAGAATTTAATAATCAACCTATTTATAAATGAATAAAATAGATTATCTACATTCTCTGGTGGCTCGCTATCGTACTCTGCCGAGTATAAAATAGATAATGATAAGAACTTATTTATATTAAATCTCAAACCCGTTTCACTTGATATTCTATAATCATTAAAATTTTTGAACGCTGGCTGATAATATACAATATTACTAAAACTTACATATTTGTTAATTGAGTATATAAAATTCAAATAAGCATCAACACGCAAAATACTAATATCAGTATTTAAACTATCCGATAACAATTCATATTCGTACATTGCAAGCGGAGCAAAATAACACTGAAATTTTTTTTGATTTGATATTCTAAATCTCGGACCTATTCCAGATATCATCCTCGTTTTCAACAACTTAGTTTCATTATATTGATATTGTACAAAAGCCTCTAATGTAAGAAAACTGCTGTCTCTAATTGTATAATTGTATCTAAAATGAGAAAATCCAGTATTTGTGATATCGCTGTCATCAACTCTTAATAGTTTTAATCCTCCTAAAAAAATAAAAGTTTGAGCACCACGAGAGTACTGCAAATCAATATTATTTTTTGACTGCATTACATTTTTACTGGTTTTCTTCATACTGAACTCAAATAGAGCTGCTCCCTGAAATCCATTTTTATCTCCTTTTCGTTTCTTCTCGACATTTATTATTTGAGCTGTAGCAAGAGAAGAAAATACAGCAAATAGTAATAATACACTAAAAATCTTTTTCATTTTTTTATTCTTTAGATTTATCTGGATAATTAACAATATCTGGAACAACCCATGAGCTTGAAAACATTCTTGAGATATCATGTTTAAATTTTAATGCCTCCGATTTTGTTCTGAAATCTCCAACTCTAACCTTAAAATAAGGAGCCTCAAGTTTTATATATGCTCCATGCTCATGTCCATATTTATTGAGAAATTGTCTTTTTATTGCTTTTGCTTTTCCCATTGCAGATTTTCCAGAACCAAAATAAATCTGAACACGCCAACCAGGAAAATTATCATTATTAATTTCTATATGTTTTTTTATCAAACTATGTAGTTTGTGATTGGAAATTATTGTTACAGAACCATCTGTTACTCCTTTGCCAGTTGGTAAGAAGCCAGTATTTTCAATAAGTGTTCTTTCTGTTTGCGCATATAGAATCCCAAAACAAGAGAACAATAAAACTGTAAATATTATTTTTGTCATTTTATTTTAATATTTTAACTTTACTTTTTTTATTTATTTTTTTTGTCTTATTTACTAACAATGTCTCGACATAAATTTCACCATCAATTAATACCTCAGCTTCTTTATTTTTAAGAACATCAAAAAGTAATAAAGCTGTCGAAGAGAACATATTTTTAAACTCAACCTCTACAGGAAGACCATACACCTTATCCGAATTTGATGGCAAACTTATGATATTTTTACTGCTTATCGAACTTATTTTTTGTTCATTTAAAATTATATCCAAATCATAACCAGTTATTTTTATTTCATAAAAATTTGGATTTTTTACCTGAACAAAAACAATAATTTCTACTTTATTAATAAGTAGTTTGTCTAATTTAATTCCTTCTAACTCTCCGATTTCTACGGGTTTGTAAATATTACAAGATGAAAATAAGATAGTTATAAAAATTACAGAAAAAATTTTTTTCATTTTTTGTATTTTTTTGTTTTTAAACTTATTGAAATAAAAATTGTTGCAAAATTATAAAAAATCAATAAAATTATGAAAATATAAATAAAATTATTATAGATAAACAATATTCTATAGATATAAACTGACAATAGTAAAACAAGCAAATACAATACTTGCAACACCATTTGTAGTAAAAAAAGCAATATTTATTTTGCTAAGGTCGTCATGTTTCACTATTTTATGTTGATAAATAAGTGAAATACAAAACAAAAAAACACCAACCCAATACAAGTATCCAAGATATTTTGCAAAAAATAATCCAGCTAATATTATAAATATCGATGCAATAATATGCAAAAAAGATGAAAATTTTAAAGCATTTTTTTTACCAAGTGTTACCGGTATTGATTTTAATTTTTCTTTTTTATCAAACTCCTCGTCCTGCAATGCGTAAATAATATCAAAACCAGCAGTCCAAAACAAAACGGTCATAGAAAATAGCAAAGGCAAAATAGAAAACTCAGCTGTTACGGCAAGATAAGCACCAATCGGTGCAAGAGAGAGTCCCGTACCGAGAACAAAATGACACAACCAAGTGAAACGTTTTGTGTAACTATAACCAAGAATAACAACAAGTGCGATAGGCGATAGATAAAAAACCAAAGGATTGATAAGATAAGTAACAAACATAAAAAGTGCCGAATTTACAACTACAAATAACAAAGTAAAGTTCTTATTGACTTTGCCAGCAGGGATTTCACGATTCGATGTTCGTGGATTTTTCTTGTCTATTCGTCTATCCAACCAACGATTAAAAGCCATTGCAGCATTGCGTGCAAATATCATGTCAAATATAACAAAAACAAGAATCCAGTAATCAAAAGAGTTAAATGAAACCTCAGATATTCTTACAGCCAAAAAAAAACCTATTAATGCAAAAGGCATAGCGAAGATTGTATGGCTAAATTTTACAAGTGAAAAATATTTGTGCATTTATTTATTATTATCTTAAAATTATTTATTTTTACATTTACTGCATGTTCCGTACAAATATAGTGAATGATAATCTATACTGAAATCAAAAAGCTCGGTAGCTGTTTTTTTTATTTGATAAATCCTTGGGTCACAAAATTCTGTAATACTTCCGCATACTTTACAAATAATATGGTCATGTTGTTTATATTTATATGACCTCTCGTATTGTGCTGTATTATTTTTGAACTGATGTTTTATTATCAAATTGCTATCAAGCAATAATTCAACTGTATTGTAAAGAGTTGCTCTGCTTACCCTATAATTTTTATTTTTCATAATTATATACATAGATTCAATATTAAAATGCCCTACATTTGAATAGATTTCATTTAATATTGCAAAACGCTCTGGAGTCTTACGATGTTCATTTTTTTCCAAATACTCTGTAAATATTTGAATTACATTTTTTTTTATATTTGTTCCGTTCATATTATATAATTAAGAATTATAAATAATGACTTTTATTTGTAAGTATTTAATATTTATACAATTATTTAAAATCAAAATATTGAAATCAAAATTTGTATTTTCTTTTATGATAATTAATTACCATCTAATCAAAGCCGATGCCCATGTAAATCCACTTCCGAATGCTGCCATTGCATATAATTGTCCTTCTTTAATTTTTCCTTGTTCCCAAAGCTCGCTTAATAAAATAGGTATTGTTGCTGATGTTGTATTACCGTATTTTTGAATATTATTATATACTTTTTCATTTGGTAATCTTAAAAACTTCTGTACCACCTGCGAAATTCTTAGATTCGCCTGATGTGTCAAAAGCATATCAATATCTGTAACTTTTAAATTATTTGTCTTTAAAGCTTGCTTAATTGCTTCAGGCATTCTCATTACCGCATTTTTAAAAACAAATTTACCGTTCATCTGTGGGTGTATATTCAAATAATTTTTGTGCATATCTGGATAAATTATTCTATCGTGTCCTGAGCCAGGTTCTCTTATACACAATAAATCTGCAAACTCTCCTTGTGTATATAGATGTGTTGATAGTATTCCTTTTTTATTATCTTCTGTTCGCTCAAGAACTGCCGCACCTGCACCATCACCAAATAAGACTCCCATATCTCGGCCACGTGTTGTGAGGTCTAATGCAATATTTTGAGTATCAGCACCTATTACAAGTATTCTTTTATACATACCTGTTTTTATAAACTGGTCGGCAACGGATAAAGAATAAATAAAACCAGAGCATTGCGCTCTAATATCGATTGCTGGTTTTGTACCCATTTTAAGTTGATGCTGGACAAGAACACCACTTCCAGGGAAATAATAATCAGAACTTAATGTTGCAAATACAATCGCATCTATGTCGTTGTTCGTAACTCCAGCTCGTTCCATTGCAATTTTCGCGGCTTTTACTCCCATCTTTGCTGTCGAACCTTTCTCATGAGAATGAAATCTACGCTCTTTAATTCCTGTTCTATCTTGTATCCACTTGTCCGATGTATCCATTAACTTCTCCAAATCTTTATTTGTTACAATATTTTCTGGAACATAATGTCCTACTCCAATAATTTTTGAACTAAACATACTAAATTAATTTTTTGATAATGATTTTTAAAATATTTTTTCAAAAAAAGATAATTAAAATATTGCAAATTTAAAAAAAATGTTTAATTATGCAGTTTTTTTAAACTAAATTTTAAAATTATCAAAAATGATTAAGAATTTTTTTATTTTATTAATAGTAACAACTTTATTTGTAAGTTGTGGAGAAGAGTCGGAAGTCAAAGAAAATGAACAACTTACAAATATAAAAGAGCAAATACAGTATTATAGGGATTCAATGAAAACAGCTGGAATCGACCATATATCTTTTTATTCGCTGGAGTATGTTTCGCATACTGAAAATACAGAACAAGAAAATAATGATATAATAAAGAAAGATTCCATTGCCGAAGAAAATACTATTTTTACTCTTGGTGAGTTTAATTCAGTAGCTGGAGATTATGTTGGAAAAGAAATTAAAGTCGTAGGGATAGTTGACCATTTATGTAAACATGGCGGGAAAAAACTTTTGCTCGTTTCAGATGAAGGAGATACACATGTGTACGCAAAAAACAGATTCGAAGATAAACTTGTAGGAAGTGAAATAACAGTAACTGGAATAGTTACGGAAGACAGAATTGATGAAGCTTATCTTCTAAAATGGGAAGAAGATGTAATTAACAAACACAACAGCAATGATGAAACTAACGAAACTGATGAGAACTAATTAGTTTGCATCAATAAAATCGGTATAAAAAAAATTACAATTCCGAAATGTAAACCTCTGCGCTTGTCAGGTGTTTTCACCTGACAGCAAGAGAACAAACTGGTCAACGGCAGGTTTATTTTTATAAATTTTAAATATATTATAAATGAAAAAAATTAGGAAATGGAGTAGAATATTACATCGAGATATTGGTTTCTTTTTTATTGGGGCTACTATAATATATAGTTTATCTGGTATTGCACTTAATCATTTAAACGACTGGAACCCGAATTATACAGTCAGTATAAAAGATTTTAAATCTAAGATAGACCTCCATAAATCTGAAAATACGAAAGAAAATGTATTGAAACTTCTTGATGAAATTGATGATAAAAAAAATTATAAAAAACATTATTATCCGCAAAGAAATGTTATTAAGATTTTTTTGAGCGGAGGTTCATCGGCAGTTGTAGATGTCGAAACAGGTGAAGGACAAATTGAATATTTAAAGAAAAGATTAGTTTTTTATGAAGTAAACTATCTTCATTACAACCCACAATACTGGTGGACTTGGTTCTCTGATATTTTTGCTGGTGCTTTGATTTTTCTTGCACTATCGGCATTATTTATTGTTCGAGGACGAAAAGGAGCATGGGGAAGAGGTGGTATTTATATTGCACTTGGTATAATTATTCCGATTTTGTTTTTAATATTTTTAAATTAATATTAATTAAAAAATTAATAATTTTCTTTTTTTATAAAAAAAATCTAACTTTGCGGTATTATTATTTTTAATAATCTTAAAATTCATCAAAATGAAAACAAAAATCTTATCATTAATCTTTATTTTTTCGATATTAATCGGAGCAAGTAGTTGTAGCAAAGACGGAGACAGTATATCAAGTATGAAAGCAGATATTGATGGAAATGTGTGGACAGCATCTGTTCTATCGGTCGTTGGAGCAAAATATAGCAACTATATTACAATAGTTGGATTTGATTTGACTGGAGGCGAACAAATTTTTATTTCAATAAAAGGAACAACAGTAGGAACTTATGAATTTAATGCACTTGAAGCTACTGCGAATACATACGGAATATATTTGAAAAATAAAGACGCTACTACAGGTGAAGATGATTCAAATAAATATTTAACAACAAGCGGAACTGTTGAAATAACAGCAATCTCTGATAATTTTATATCTGGAACATTTTCTTTTAATGCAAAAAATTCACTAACAGACCCTGCTTTTATAACAATCACAAACGGGGTATTTAATAATGTTGCTTTTTTAAATTTGTAAATAACTAAAAAATAAATCGTTAATAAATAAACAAACCTTCAAGTTTTTAAGTCTTGAAGGTTTGCTGTTTTTAATAATAGACTGTCTCACAATCAGCAAAAAATCAATATTATGCAAAAATACTGTTGTATATTTTTCTTTATGTTTTTTCTTACTGTTCAGCCTTTGTTTTCACAGAACAATAAAGTAACAGATAAATTTGTCTTGGTAAAAGGCGGTTTATTTCGTCCCGGCTGTGCAAACGGCGAAGAAGATGAAAAAAAATCTAAAAAGATTTATATAAGTAATTTTTATATAAGTAAATATGAGATTAACAATTTAGAGTTTTGTAGATTTCTGAATGACTCGCTTGCATGTCCGCCCGAAAAAATACCAGTATATATAAATATAAACGGAAAGAGCAGAGATATTAGATGCAGAATATATCTTGAAAAAGGTATTTATAAATCGGAAAAAGCTTATGAAAATTTTCCTGTAATATTTGTCAGTTGGTACGGTGCGAGTGCGTATTGCAAATATGCAGGAGGCAGACTTCCAAGCGAAATAGAATGGGAATATGCCGCAAAAGGAGGTAAACGTGCTTGTAAATTTTACAACATAAAGAATAATAAATCGACAAAATGTTTCTTATACTCAGGCGACAACATAGCCGATTCTGTTGCATGGTTTGCCTCTAATTCTCAACATAAAATACATGAATGTGGTTCAAAAAAATCTAACTTTTTAGATATATTTGATATGAGCGGCAATGTATCGGAGTGGTGTGCCGACAGATATAATTTCAATTTTTACAGCACAATGAAAAGAATTAATCCAAGCGAACAAAATATCGGAAAGTTCAGAGTACACAGAGGAGGAGCATGGATAAACTCAAAAAAAATACTTCGCATAACAAACCGCCGAGCAACAAACCCAACAGATAAAAATTCTACAATAGGATTTAGAATTGTCAAAGATTAAAAAAAAATCCGTGTTAAATCCGTATAATCTGTGTTCTTCCGTGTTCCTATTACTCCGACAAATAATCAGATAAATAGGAACACTGAAGAACATTATTGAAATTTTAATTAGAAATTCGTAATTTATTATAATTTTTTCAACACCTCAAGCATAGCTTTTGCTTTTAATAAACACTCTTCGTATTCTTTTTCGGGTGCAGATTTGTCTGTAATTGCCCCTCCTACTGAAAAAGATAAATATTTTTTTGTTTTATTGTATAATATGCTTCGTATGACAACATTAAAATCAAAATCTTTTTTCGGAGATATATATCCAACTGCGCCTGAATATAAACCTCGTTTTGTTGTTTCGTATTTTTCTATAAGTTCCATTGCTTTTATTTTAGGAGCGCCAGTCATCGACCCTGGCGGGAAACAATATTTAATTGCATCGACAAAATGTAAACCCGTTTTTAGTATTGAACTTACAGTAGATACCATTTGAAAAACTTGTCTAAAACCGTAAATCCCGCAAAGTTCTTCCACGTTAACGCTTCCTTTTGCCGCTGTTCGCGATAGGTCATTTCTTACCAAATCAACAATCATAACATTTTCGGCTTTCTCTTTTACATCATTTTTCAAAAAATTTTTCAAAAAATTATCCTCTTTTTCGTTGTTTCCTCTTTTTATTGTTCCCTTTATAGGTTGCGAAATTATTTTTTTGTCCTTTTTTTTCATAAACCTTTCGGGACTTGCCGATAATAAATATTTATTGTCAAGTCTAAAAAATGCAGAATACGGTGCCGGCGAATGACTATTAAGTAATTTGTAGGTCTCAAAAATATCTATTGTAACTTCTTCGGCAAAAAATTCAGTGCAAAAATTTATCTCATATATATCACCTCTTTTTATATGTTTTTTTAATATATTTACTTTATTAAGATATTCTTCTAATGTAACTCTTTTTTTAATATCTATTTTTTTTTGTCGCTCTGATATTTTGTCCTCAATATTAATATTTAAAATATTTTCAAATATTTTTTTTATCTCGTCTGCCGAAGTATATTTAGATAAATATTGTATTTCCAGACAATTTTTAGAAAGAGCAAACACATATTTTGGACGAAAAAAATAAATGTCTGGCATTTTTATATTATCTTTGTTCTCTGATTTTAGATTTTCAATATTATTTTTTAAATCGTATCCCCAAAATCCAAAAAGCCAATCATTCGTATTATCAACAAAATTTTTAAAACAATCAAAAATATTATTACTACTATTTATAAATTCCTCAATTTTTCCAAAACCAACAATTAGTTCATATTCACTATACAAAAAAATAGAGTTCTCTTTTTTACAATATTCATTACTATTGTAAAAAGCAATATTTTTATAATTTTTTATAAATTTAAAAATTTTGAACTTAAAAATTTCTGTATTTTTTATATAAAATTTTTCTTTTTTTCGCATTCAAATAAATAATTTAATTTTGCATGTTTTTGATATTAAATATCACAAGTGCTTTTTGACATAAATTAGATTTTTTATATTGCAAAAATATAATATGTAATGTTGAGAAGCAAATTTTTAATAAATTACTATTGGTGTGGTTTTAAATCTATGCCGACAGTTTATACTCATTGCAAATTTTTCTAAAATATATTAAAATGAAAAGCTATAAAAAAACATTAGAATACCTATTTAATCAATTACCTATGTATCAGAGAGAAGGGAAGCGAGCATTTAAAAAAGATTTAACAAATATAAAAGCTCTTTGTAAATATCTTGGTAATCCTCAAAAAAAATTTAAAAGCATACATGTTGGCGGCACAAACGGGAAAGGTTCTGTTTCTCATATTCTTGCCTCAGTCTTACAAACGGCAAATTACAAAACTGGTTTATATACATCTCCGCATTTGAAGGACTATCGTGAACGTATAAGGATAAACGGTTGTCTTGTTTCCAAAGATTTTGTAATCGATTTTGTGGAAGATAATAAATATATTCTTGATAAAATTAGACCGTCTTTTTTTGAGATATCCGTAGCTGCGGCGTTCCTTTATTTTGCAGAAAAGATGGTTGATTTTGCTGTTATTGAAGTAGGTTTGGGAGGCAGGTTGGACTCTACAAATATCTTAATGCCAATTCTTTCGGTTATAACAAATATCGGAATTGACCACACACAAATTCTTGGAAATACAGTAAAAAAAATAGCAAACGAAAAAGCTGGAATAATTAAACATAACATACCAATAGTTATAGGTGAAACGTCAAGTAAAACAAGAAGTGTTTTTATAGAAAAAGCAGAAGATATGAATGCACAGATTTATCTTGCTGATTATTTATATTCTGCGCATTATAGACAAATAAACATTGATAATAAACAAGTTTTTAACATTTATAAAGGCGGTGAGCTGTTTTTTGAAAACATAAAAACTGATTTGCTTGGTTCTTATCAACAAAAAAATATTATAACAGCGTTACAGGCGATAGATATTTTGAAGACAAATTTTACTATATCAAAAGATGATATGTATGAAGGTTTTGCAAATGTAATCAAAAAAACTGGAATTAGAGGAAGATGGCAAATTTTGGGCAAAGAACCGTTAATAATCAGCGACACTGGACATAATGAAGACGGAATTAGTGCAGTTGTAAAACAAATGGAAACTCTTACTTACAAGAAATTGCACTTTGTTTATGGAGCCGTAAACGATAAAAAATTAGATAAAATTTTAAACTTATTGCCCAGAAAAGCTGAATATTATTTTACAGAAGCAAATATTCCTCGTGCATTTGACCGTTATAAACTTAAAGAACAAGCAGAGAAATTTAATTTAAAAGGCAAAACTTATCCAAGTGTAAAAAATGCTCTTATGTCTGCTAAATCAAAAGCAAAAACTAATGATTTGATATTTGTTGGCGGTAGTACTTTTGTTGTTACCGAAGTGTTATAGTGGAGACTACTATATTAAGACTTAAATTTTTCAAGTATTAATTTAGCTTTTTTAACTCATACAAACGGTTTAGCATAGTAATTGTTAAAAAATAACTTCCTGATTT